>NZ_JBSIUQ010000002.1:0-213929 GCF_053654695.1 Helicobacter sp. 23-1044 | reverse complement strand
AAATTATTTTAATATTCCGTCATTGCGAGAAAATGCGTAGCATTTTCGTGGCAATCCACAACAAAATCAATCGTGCGACAGCACCGAATCTCGCCCGCTTCGTGGTGCAAAAAATCGGATTCAAGGTTGCAGTAGTGCAACCGCCGATTTTTTGCTAGAAGCGGAAAAGCGAGGCACTCCCCCTAAAAGCGAAAAGCGGCAGCTTTTGGCGCGTAGGGGGAGCGGGGCGGGGGGTGCAGCCCTTTTGCGAGAAAATAAGAGATTTTAAAGTGGTTTTTGGCGTTAGATTTGTAGAATCTGCGTGTCGATTCTGCGTTTTTCGTATTTTTTATTAAATTCATATATTTTTCGTGCTAATCGCAGAATCTAAAAAGAGATTCTTCGCTCACTGCGTTCGCTCAAAATGACAATTTGATTTGGATTGCCACACTCGCTTCGCTCGTTCGCAATGACGACTTTTTTGGATTGCCACGATTTGACTTCGTCAAATCTCGCAATGACGAAATTCGCAGAATCTCACAGCCCTTGCATTAAAATTGCAATTAGTGATTCGACTTCGCTTTCACTCAAAAACGCGCTTTTGTTATTTGCCAAAAAATCAAAAAATCGCCCCTTTTCTATCTCAAAATCGCCATTTATGCAATATGAATGTGCGCTTAAAAATCCCCGTGCCACGCGGATTTGCTCCCCCAAAGATTCATCGCAAATAAAGCAACTATCATTAAGCCCTTTGCGCCCCTCATTTTCCAAAATAAGCGCGTATAAATCAAGCAATGCGCGGTTTGGGCTTTGACGCGCCATAATCACAAGTGCGCGATTTAGCAGCTCAAAATAAAAATTTGAAATTTCCTCCGTGCCGTTTAAATGCCTATCCAAAAGGCGCATAAAGCCCTGAAAATAGCGCATTTTGTGATAATCATCCTCCCATTCAAAGCCAAGCTGAGTGATTGCGCGGAGGCGAGGCATAAAAATCCCGCTGTAATCGACTTCAAAGTCGATTTTGCGCCCGATTTGAATGATGCTATGCCTAATCCCATAAAATCGATAAAGCGTTAAAAAGTGGCTGTGTGTGATGACATTGACAATAATATCTTCGTTTTTTAGTTTGCGAATCCCGCTGATAAATCCCTGCATTTTGCCCCGAATCTTAAAGATTTTTGATTATAATTGCAAAATTTTAGCTAGATTCACATAAAAAGGTAGGCAAAATGAGAGATTTTATAGAGGCTACGCTAAATGCGGGGCTACAAATCGCGCTAAATCTAAATAGTGGCAAAGCGGAGTTGTTTGCTAAACATTCGCGCGGTGCGGGTGGTGATATAAGCATTGGCGCGGATTTGCTAAGTGAGGGGATTTTGGTTGAGAGTTTGAGTGCGTTTGGCAACATTGATAGCGAGGAAGCGGGATTTATCGACAATAAAAAAGAGCACACAATCATAATCGACCCGCTTGATGGAAGCGATAATTTTCTCTCACAAATCCCATATTACGGCGCAAGTGTGGCAATGCGTGATGAAAATGGCGTAAGCGTGATTGGAATCATTATGAATTTTTGCAATTTAAGCGCGGTGGTGCATTTTAGTGGGCAAAATTTTTACGGAAATTTAGCACATGAATTTGAATCTTTTAGCAAAATAGCCCCAAAAAATCCCGCTAAATGTGGCATTTTTGAGGGCGCATATAGAAATCCGCACATTTGCAAGATTTTAAATGAAAATAATATCAAATTTCGCGCTATTGGCGCACTTGCGCTATCTTTGGGATTAAGCGAAAAAGTAAATTTTGTGCTTTTTGATGGCAAAAAACGGCACTATGACTATGAAGCGGGATTTTTAATCGCTAAAAACCTGCATAAAATTGAAAAGCAAAATTTGGTGCTTATAAGCAAAGATAAACAAATCTTTGATACAATCGCAAAGATTTTTTTCTAAAATTTTGATTTTAGGAGGACAAAATGGCATTTTTCAAGCGTGGCAATAGTGGCAAAGCCACAAAAGATGGCGAAATCAAAGACGCCCCAAAAGACACTCAAACGCAATGGATAAAGTGCAATCTCTGCGGTGCGCTAATGTATTACAAAGAAGTTTTGGCGCAAAATTCTGTGTGTCCAAAATGCAATTATCATTTTCGCATTTCTGCAAATGAGCGAATCAAACTGCTTTTTGATGAAGGTAGCGCGAAAGAATGCGATAGGAATCTCTCTCCCATTGACCCGCTAAATTTCGTAGATAAAAAGAGCTACAAACAGCGCGTGGAGGATTATAGCAAAAAAAGCGGTGGGCGCAAAAGCTCAGCTATCGCATTAGAAGCAAAAATCAACAAAACTCCGATTCAAGCCGTAATCTTTGACTTTGAATTTATGGGCGGGAGTTTGGCAAGTGTGGAGGGCGAAAAAATCACCCGCGCAATAAATCGCGCTATCGAAAAAAATCAAGCCCTAATTATATGTAGCGCAAGTGGCGGGGCGCGAATGCAAGAGAGCACATTTTCGCTAATGCAGATGGCAAAGACAAGCGCGGCTTTGCAAAGATTAGCCGAACACAAACTGCCCTATATCTCCGTGCTAACCGACCCGACAATGGGCGGCGTTAGTGCTAGTTTTGCATTTTTGGGCGATATAATCATAGCTGAGCCCGGTGCTACGATAGGATTCGCAGGGGCGCGAGTGATAAAGCAAACCATTGGCGAGGATTTGCCAAAAGGCTTTCAAACGGCGGAATTTCTGCTTCAACACGGGCTAATTGATATGGTGGTGCATAGGGGCGAGTTGAAAAAAACCATTAGTGATTTGTTAGGAATGCTATTTTATGAAAATAAAAATCTACACGATAAGCAAAAAAGCTCATAACTGCGGGGATTATGAGAAAATGTTAAAATCTTTTGGCGTGGATTTGGAAGTGGTAAATATAATGAATGCAAAAATCTTAAATGCGCAAAAAATCTCCGTAGATTCTGCGAAAGAAGCGTATGGCGTGGAATTTTCAAAATATCTAACCGCAGAATCTGCAAATTTCGCACTTGATACAAAGGGCAAAGAGTTAGATTCTGCGAAATTTAGCGAGATTCTGCAAAATTGTGGGGCGAAGCAAGTGAATTTTTTTGTGGGCGGTGCTTATGGATTCACAAGTGCGTTTTTATCAAAAATAACGAATCTATCGCTAAGCAAACTAACTTTTAGCCACAAAATCGTGCCCTTAATCTTATGTGAGCAGATTTATCGCGCATTTTGCATTATGAATCGCCACCCCTATCACAAATAAAATGGAGCAAATTATGAGCGATATTGAAAAATTTAGAGAAAAATTAGAACATTTAAAAGCGCAAAATATTAGCAACCTCCGCGCCACAAGCGAGAATCTAAACTCACTAAACGCGCTAAATCAAAGCGAGGAAGCAGAGCTAGGAAGCGTGATGAGTATCGCAAAAATCGATGAAAATCTTTTTAGCGCGAGAAATGGCGAGTTAGCTGAAATCAATCACGCATTAGACAAAATCAAACTTGGCACTTATGGGATTTGCGAAATGTGTGGCGAGGCGATTCACAAGGAACGCTTGGAAGTAAAGCCCTTTGCGCGATTTTGCATAAAATGCCGAGAGATTTTTGAAAAACAAAGCAAAAGGAATAAATGATGGTTTTGAAATATTACATTATCACAATGATGATTTTAGGCGCGCTGCTAGGCATTTATGCCTATACTTTGAGTCACGAGACATTTTTGTGGAGCGTGCCTTTTAGCAATGATGCGCTAGATTTGCCTGTGGCGGTGTATATCGCGATGATTTTTTATGGCGTTTTTGCGGTGAGCTTACTTGCGATTATCGCTGATAGAATGGGCTCATTTATCGAGCAAAACGCCCTAAAAACGGATAAAAAAACGCTTATTAAAAAGCTAAAAAATAAAATAATCCACCGAATCGATGATAAATTAAACCTAAAAACAGATATTTTTAAAGATATTGGCAATATCATCGATAGCGTGGAGCTCACACCGCACCCACACGCAACTTGCGCAAATAATGATATTAAGAAGCTTTTGGCAATGTATGAAAACCTGCAAAATGGCGAGGAAATCGATGTGCATAAGTTTAATATCCCGCAAACTAGCCCACTTTTCACGCTAAATGTCAAAAATAGCATTGCAAAAAATTACAAAAACGGACTGCCGATTCTAAAAAACAAAAATTACATTTATGAGCTGAAAAAATGCGCGTTTTTGGCGTTGCTAAACAATGCTGATTCAAAGGAAATCGAAAAATACAAGGATTCGATAAGCTATGATAGAGAGATTAGTTTGGCGGTGTTTGAGGCGTATTTGGCGGGGAAAATCGAGCTAAATTTGAGCGAATTTGCCACTATTTGCAAAAATGCGAAGTTTAGCAAAGATGATTATTTGGCGTGTGCGAAAAATATGAAGCGCAAACATAGCCCAAATGAGTGGATTCGCCTCTTTGAATATTTGGCTGACAATGATGACAGCGCGGAGGAAGCGTATCTTTTTGTGCTTTTGGATTTGGAAATGTTGCAAGAAGCAAAAAATCGCCTAAAAGCGCAACCAAGCTATGAGCATCTCAATGTCCGCGCATATTTGGATTTAAAAAGCGCGGGGAAGTCTTACCCTACGGAGCTGTTTTTTAAAAGTTAAGCGGGGGCAATTTGTTCTGGGGTAATCATTTCGCAGATTTGGCGAATCGCCACAAGGCACGGACGCAAAGTCCGCTATCCTTGTGTCGATTCGCCAAAAACTACGAAAGCACCACCGCCATTACTTCGATTGTGATTTGCGTTGCAAATCAAATCATAAAATTCCCGTCATTGCGAGGGCTTTTGTAAAAAGCCCGAAGCAATCCATATTTTTGTAATTTTGAGCGAGTGAAACGAGCAAAAAACTCTTTTTGGATTCTGCGATTTGCTACCTGCGGAGGATTTTCCATTTGTTTTCCCCCTCCCTTGCGGAGGGGGATTAAGGGGGTGGGTAAAAAATCATAGATTCTGCGAATCGCACGAATTGTAAATGTTTCGTCATTGCGAGGCGAATCGTATATTTGCCGAAGCAATCCAAAAACCAAAGCGAATCGCACCCCGCCCGTCATTGCGAGACTTGCTTACAAGCCCTGCAAATGCGTAGGATTTTCGTGGCAATTCGTAGAATTGAATAAAGAAACTCGGCTTCGCCTTGTTTTGCGAACGCAGTGAAGCAACCATCCAAATCACGCGAATTTAAAAGATAAATAAAAATCAATGTCCCAAAAGCGAATCGATAAATTATTGCATTTAGATTCGCCTTAAAGTCCGCGATTCTCGCAAGTTTCACAAGTCCTAAATGAATTGCTTCGTTGTTTTCGCTTCGCTCAAACTGCCTCGCAATGACGAAGTTGCGCACTAGATTCTGCAATTCGCAGAATCTTTTTTTGCTTTTGAGATTTTTCGCTTCGCTCAATCCGTAGGATTTGCGAGCGTAGCGAAGCAACCAAATGACAATTTTGTTTGGATTGCCACGACTTGCCTTTGGCAAGTCTCGCAATGACGGCGTAATAATTTCGCAGAATCTAGGGCAAAAAAATATTAGATTCTGCGTTTCCCTAAAACAATCTCAGATTCTGCGTTTTTGGGGAATTTTCAGATTCTGCGAATTTCGTTACTTTTCGCAAAATCTCGCGCATTAGCAGAATCTTGGATTGCTTCGTTGCACTCGCTTCGCTCTGTGCGCCTCGCAATGACAAAAAAGCACGCATTCGCAGAATCTAGCTCAAAAACCCAAGCGATTTTGCGCCATCAAAGCTTGAATTTAGCTCTTTTTTGATTTCAGCGACAAAGTCCGATTCGCTAAAAACGGGCTTTGATTTTGTGGCGACTTTGTAGGCGGTATTTTTAATCACAATCTTTATTTGTCCGCCTGTGAGCGCGTATTTTGCCAAATTTTTCACGCTAAATCCGCTTTCATAAATGGCACTTGAATCCCCCGCACATTTAAGATTTTTTGGCGATTTTTTTGGCAAAAGTTTATTCCAAATCCGCACCCTTTGCGCAAAATCTGGCTTTAAAAATTCGATTTTATAGTTAAATCGCCTAGAAAACGCCGCGTCAATGTTATCGATAAGATTTGTCGTGGCAATCAAAATGCCATCAAATTTCTCAAGTTGCTCCAAAAAAATATTTTGCATTTGATTATACATTTTATCCACGCTACTGCCACCTGCACCGCGTTGCCCCAAAAATTGGTCGGCTTCATCAAGCAACAAAATCGCATCTTTTTTCAAATCCCGCGTGATATTATTAAAGCTATCAAAGATTTTTCGCACATTTTTTTCGCTCTCGCCCACATACATTGATAGAATTTTAGAGCAATCCAAACTCAAAATGGGCTTTTTTAGCGCGTTGCCTAGCGCGTAAGCCGTAATCGTTTTGCCCGTGCCAGAGTGCCCATAAAAGATAATCTTTGCGTCAATCCCCCGCGCCCTGTCCTTTATGCCCCAGCTTTTTAGCAGATTTATCACACGCGAATCAAGCTGTTGAATGAGTAGATTTAACCGCTCTTGCGTTTGATTTGGCAAAATGATATTTTTTAAGTCGATTTTTTTATCCACCAGCTCAAAAATCTCTTGATTTTTTAGCGCAGAATCTAGCGGGATTGATTGTAGATTCTGCGGAGAGACAATGCTTGAAAACACATCAGGCGGGATAAAAAAGCTCTTTTTAAACGAGCTAAAAAAGTCATCATAGTCAATTAGCCCATTTTGCAAGAGCGTCCCGCCATCATCAAAAATACATTTATTGCGAATCTTACTCATCTCATCTTCGCTTATTAGCTCCAAAAGTGCGTCCATCTCGCGGATTTTCTCATTTTCGGCGTGGTATTCTTCTTTTGCGAGTGCGAAAAATATAATTTTTTCATTCTCATTTAGCGCGTTTGCTCTTATGAAATCTACCACATTTAGCTTTTTGCGAGTTAGCTTTAATCGCTTTTTGATTCGCACTACAAGAGCATTTAGCTGATTTTTATTTTCTTTGTAAATATTTGTATTTTGCTTTTTGATTCTGCGTAAAAATGCAAGTTTTTTTAGAATCTCAATGCGACTAAATTCATCTTTCAAATACGCAAAATCATCGCTATACGCGCTTAATTTTGGCATTTTAAAGTCGCTTTTGCCATTTTCTAGCATTTTTAAAAAGTAAGGCGATAGCGCAATATAGCTATTTAGAAGCTCTAAAAGCGTGATTTCGCCACTTTCATTGATTAAATAAACTAGCTCCAAATTTAGAAGCGATTTGATATGGCAAATGTAGTTTGTCGCCTCCACGCCCTTTTTGCCAAAGACGCTCTCAATCACGCCTGCCACCAAAAAATTATTTTGATTTTCTAGCAATTCTTTTGCCAAAAATTGCAAGATTCTGCCCTGCGGTAGGGAGCAATCAAGCGTTTTAAAAAAGCGATTTTGGGAGAGATTTTTTGCATTTATAAAAGTCGTGTAATTTTTCATTTGGCGCACTCTTTTTTGAAATTTAGATAAAATTTTAGCAAAATTTAAATTTATTAAGGACTTAAATGGACTTTTTTGCCCCGCTTGTGCAAAGCGATGAGTTAGAGTGGATTCGCAATGATATGATTTTAGATAGAGATAGCTTGTATTTTGATTTTAGCGCGAGTGGTTTAGAATCGCGTGTGGTGGCGAATCGTATGCAAAGCATTTTGGGGCGATATGCAAACACACATTCGGCAAATTCGCGCAATGCAAATTTTATCAGCGAACTTTACAAAAGCGCGAAGATTCGCCTAAAAGAGCTTTTGGGTTTGGGGGAGGATTTTTTTGTTATCCCAAGTGGATATGGCGCAAGTGGCGCGATGAAAAAATATCAAGAAATAAAAGGGCTTTATTTATCACCAAAATTACGCACGATTTTAGGCGAATCTCTTAATCGTGCGCCAAAAAAGCGCGTGTTAGTGGGCGGATATGAGCATCATTCAAATGATATTTCTTTGCGTGAGGCGTTTTGTGAAATAGTGCGAATCCCGCTTGAAAATGGCTTAATGTCGGTAGATTCGATTGAATCGCTTTTAGATTCAGGGCAAATTGACTTTGCGTCCATAAATATCGCTTCAAATGTCAGCGGAATCATCGCACCTTACGCGCAAATCGCTGATTTACTTCGCGCTAAAAATATCGACATTGCCTTTGATTTGGCAGCTCTATCTCCGCATAGCAATGTGGATTGTAGCCTTTTTGATAGCGCGTTTTTATCGCCACACAAGCTAATAGGCGGAATCGGCAGTTGCGGAATCCTTTGCATTCGCAAAAATAGCTTTGAATCATCGCTCCCACCGACATTTAGCGGGGGCGGAAGTGTGAAATATGTGAGCGCAAATTCACATTATTATATCGATGATATTGAAGAGCGCGAAGATTCGGGCACACCGCCGATTTTGCCACTATTAAAGGCGGTTTTGGCATATCAATATCGCAATGAAATGGGATTAGATTTTATCAAAAAGCGCGAAAAAGTGCTGTATAATTTGCTTTTAAATGAGCTAAAACAAATTGACGAAATCACGCTCTATGGCGCAGATTTGGGGGCGGAATATATCCCCATTTTGAGTTTTAATATAGAAGGCGTCTCGCCCTATGATTTATCGTGGGAGCTATCGCATAACTATGGCATAGAAACCCGTGCTGGGTGCAGTTGCGCTGGGGTTTATGGGCATTATTTGATGGGCGCGGAGGAAATCAAAAATATCGCGCTTTTAGATTCAGGCGAAGCGATGAAACCAGCTTGGCTACGCATTTCGCTACATTATAGCCACAATATGAATGACATTGAGATTTTCATAAACGCGCTAAAAAAGATTATAAAACGCAGAATCTAGCGGATTTTGCGATTTTTGCACTTAGTTTCTGCGATTTTGGGGCAAAATTTAGGATAGAATTTATAGTAGATTCTGCGAATCGCAGAATCTCGCACAAAAAATCCCAAAATTTTCGCAGAATCTGATTTTGGATTGCTTCGATTCGGCGTTGCCAAATCTCGCAATGACGATTTTTTTGGATTGCTTCGCCCTTGCCTTTGGCAAGGACTCGCAATGACGAAAAAATTGCACGAGATTCTGCGATTCGCAGAATCTCAATTCGCAGAATTGGATAAAGAAACTTCGGCTTTGCCTTGTTTTGCGAACGAAGTGAAGCAACAATCGAAGTAATGGCGGTAGTGCTTTGCGTTGTTTTGGCGCGAAATGAGCGAAATAGAACTTGGGGAACACCCGAGCGAAATTTTGTGTCAAAACAAACGCAAATGATTGCCAAAGACACAAATTGCCACCCCGCCTACATAAAAACTCACTTCGCCCATTCTGTGGCGCGTGTCTCGCGAATCACACTTACCTTTATTTCGCCCGGATATTGCAAAGTCGCCTCGATTTCTTTTGCGATATTTCGCGCGATGATTATTGCCTCTTTGTCATTTATCTTTTCACTCTCCGCGATGATGCGAATCTCCCGCCCTGCGTTAATCGCATAAGCTTGTTTTACGCCAAATTCATTTAGTGCGATTTTTTCTAGCTCTTGCACTCGCTTTAAGAAATTTTCTAGCACTTCTCGCCTTGCCCCCGGTCGCGCACTTGATATGGCGTCTGCCGCGCAAACTGCCGCTGCTTCGATGGTTTTTGCCTCTTCGTTGCCGTGATGCGCTAAAATCGCATTTATCACCACAGGATGCTCTTTAAACTTTTTCGCCAAATCATACCCAAGCGAAATGTGATTACCGCCCATCTCTTGCGTTAGCGACTTGCCGATGTCGTGTAAAAGCCCCGCCCTTTTGGCGAGTGCCGAGTCGCCATCCAACTCACTTGCGATTAGCCCCGATAAATGCGCGACTTCGATAGAGTGCAAAAGCGCATTTTGCCCAAAACTCGCGCGGTATTTCATCTTGCCAATTAGCTTTTTTAGCTCTACATTCATATATCCTAGCCCTAAATCAAGCACCACGCTCTCGCCCTCGCTTAAAATCGTCTGCTCCATTTCGCTCTCGCATTTTTTATAAACCTCTTCGATTTTTGCGGGGTGGATACGCCCATCTTCAATCAGCACATTTATCGTTTTTAGCGCGATGGCACGGCGATAGAGATTGAAACTACTTAAAACTATCGTATTTGGCGTATCATCAATCAGCACATCAACGCCCGTAATCATTTCAAGCGAGCGGATATTGCGCCCGTCTTTGCCGATGATTCGCCCTTTCATCTCGTCATCGGGCAAATGCACGACATTTATGAGATTTTCCGCGCTATACTCCCCTGCGTAGCGCGAAGTGGCAAGTGCGATGATATAATTTGCCCTGCGCTTGGCGTCCTCTTTTGCCTCTTGCTCATATCGGCGAATCAAATTTGCCTTTTCTTTTTTGAGATTTTCCTCCAATTCATTTAGCAAAATCGCCTTTGCCTCGTCCTTTGAGAGTGCCGTGTAGTTTGAGAGCGTGTCAATTAACTCATTTTGCTTCTCAAATAACCGCTCTTTTGCTGAATCTAAAAAGATTTGCGATTGCAAGATTGCGTTTTTTTGCGCATTTAGCGCGTTTCGCTCATCATCTAACCTGCTTATTTTCTGCGCTAAAAATAGCTCCCTTTTCTCTAAATCAAGCGACTTTTCTTGCAAATCTCTTTTTAGCTTTTTGCTTTCATTTTCATACTTTCGTAGCAACTCGATTTCTTGCTCTTTTAGCTTTATTTGCCCGTTGTTGAAGTTGATTTCCGCTTCTTTTTCAATCGCATTTGCTTTGATTTTTGCCTGTTCTATGGCGAGATTCTGCGATTTTGTGTAGAATCTTTTTGTTAGATAAAACGACAGGGCGACTGAAACGCCCACGCAAAGTCCAATTATCAAAAAAATCATATTTTTTACCTTTACTTGCGATGATAAAATCGCCTTTAATATCGTGCCACTCGCTAATTTTGGCATTTGATAAATGTAAGATTCTGCTTACAAAAATTATATTTTTTGGATTGTATTTAGCGCAGAATCTATCATACATTCCTTTGCCAAATCCAATGCGTCCTCTCTCGCAATCTGCGCCCAAAATCGGGATAATCGCAATGTCAATTTTTCGCGCAAAATGCGAATTTCTAGCTTCTAAAATATTAAATTTATTTCTCGCCAAAGGCAAGCGAAACGGCACTATTTTAAAAATCTTATTTGCATTTTTGCCATTTTGCAAAATAAATGGCAGAAATATTTTAATATTTTTTTGCTTTTTTAAATCAAAAATGAGCGAAAAAATATTTGCCTCCAAATCTAGTGGCGCGTAAAGTAGGATATTTTTGGGCTTTTTGGGAGTTTTTAAAAAATATTTTGAATCGCAGAATCTATTAGAATTTATGAAATTTTTTGCGAGATTTTGCGGATTTTTTAGATTGGATGAAACATTTGCCGTGCGAGATTGCGCGAATCGCGCCGAAATTGCGCGAGATTCAGCGATATTTAACGAATCGCGCCTAGATTCAGCATTCAAAAGCGCGATTATGATATTTTTTAAAATCATATTTATTTTTTTATCCGCAAACATTTTATTTGCGCAGTGCGCGAGATTGCGCCGTGATAATGTGCGAAAAGATTTTTTTAACTCACTCATTTTGCAAATCCAAAAATTTTATTTGCTATAATAGCGACTTTATTTTTAAGGATTGATAAATGAAAAAACTTCTATTTCTACTCGCATTTGTCGGCGTGGCGCAAATCTCCGCCTTTGAAGTGCCAAATATTCTATCGCTCACCATTTCAAAACAAGCGGATTTTGGGGCAGATTCAGCACTTAAAATCCCCGCGATGGATTTGAAAGTGGGCGAGAGTGGTATCATCACTCGTGAAATAAATGGCAATGAGTTCATCATCGCAAATGCCCTTGTTAGCGAGATAAAAGATGGATTTGCGATTGTTGGCGTTAGTGAATTTACCCAAATGCGCGAAAAATACCTGCCAAAACCGCGTGGCAAGGTGAGTGAAGGCGATAAAATCACATTTCGCATTTTCTATGATAAAGCACTTTTGATTGCGCCAAATCAAAATGCCTACCAAGAAATCAGCGAAAAATTTAGCGAAATTGACTTTTTGCATAGCGATATTTTTGCGACATTTTTGGCAAAAGAGGGTAAAAATATGCCAGATTCTGCGGACTTTGCGAAGTTTTGCGCGAAGTTTGATTTGGGACTTGTGTTTGTGGCGTTGCAAAATCGCGTGGAGATTTTGAACTGCCAAAGTTTTAAAATGCTAGATTCTGCGCCATTTCGCCTAAAAGATAGAAGTGCCAAACAGCCCTTTTTTACCCGCATAAGCGATGAAGGTATCAATGAAATTTTTAATACAAAAAAGTTAGAGAATTATTTTACGCACTTTAATCAATTAAGCGCAGAATCTAGCGCAAAATAGGGAGTTTGCAAATGTATAAAAAACTAAAAAATATCGTGGGGGATGGCAATTATTTTGACGATGCGCCACATTTGAACGCCTACTGCTATGACGCCACAAGAGAGCGATATAAACCCGATTGTGTCGTGTATCCGCGCGATGAAGCAATGGTTAGCAAAATCCTAAAATTTTGCAATGAGCATAAAATCGCCGTTACGCCAAGAGGCGCGGGGAGCGGATTTACAGGCGGTGCGCTACCAAAAAATGGTGGCGTAATAATGGCAATGGAAAAATATTTCAATCAAATTTTAGAAATCGACAAAAAAAATATGTGCGCCCGCGTCCAACCGGCAGTCATAAACAAACATTTGCAAGACGCAGTAGAAGCGGAGGGATTATTTTATCCGCCAGACCCTGCAAGTGAGAGTTATAGCACCATAGGTGGCAATGTCAGCGAAAACGCAGGGGGAATGCGCGCCGCAAAATACGGCATTACCAAAGATTTTGTCCTTGCACTTCGCGCTGTGCTCCCAAATGGCGACATTATCCGCGCAGGAAAAAAGACGATAAAAGATGTCGCGGGATTTAATGTCGCAGGGATTTTAATCGCAAGTGAGGGCAGTTTGGCGGTGATTACCGAAATCACGCTAAAATTGCTCTCCAAACCAAAACTCAAAAAAACCGCGCTTGGCATTTTTGGCGACATAAATAGCGCGATGGAGGCGGTTTATCAAACGATGTCAAGCGGGATTCAACCCGTTGCAATGGAATTTTTGGATAATCTAAGCATTCGCGCAGTGGAGGAAAAGTTTAAAAAAGGGCTACCCATCGATGCGGGGGCGATTCTTATCACGCAAGTAGATGGCGCATTAGACGCAGAAATCGCCTATCAGTTAGATGGCATTGAGCGCGTATTTCGCCAAAATGGTTGTATGGAGTTTAAAATCGCGCAAGATGAAGCGCAGGAAGCGGATTTGTGGTTTGCTAGGCGCAATGTTAGCCAAAGTATCAACATTTATGGCACAAAAAAGCTAAATGAAGACATTACGGTGCCACGAAGTGCGTTGCCTGAGCTACTAGCGCGAATCGGCGATATTTCTAAAAAATATGGCGTTACAACGCCTTGCTTTGGGCACACGGGGGATGGCAATGTGCATACAAATGTAATGGTAAATGGCGCAGATGAAAATGAAGTGAAAAAAGGCTATGAGGCGATTACAGAGATTTTCAAAGTGGCAGTGGAGCTAGGTGGGACGCTTAGCGGAGAGCACGGAATCGGCATATCCAAAGCTCCGTTTATGAAACTTGCATTTAGCGAAGCGGAGATGAATCTCTTTCGTGCAATAAAAAGGGCGTTTGACCCGAATAATATTCTAAATCCAAACAAAATGGGGTTATAGTTGCGTTGTTTAGATTAGCGACTATACAATTTGTATTTGGGTAATCATTCCGCAGATTTGCTAATTTTTGGGAGGCTCACAGACTTCAAGTCTAGCTTCGCTCCCAAAAATTAGCAAAAACTACGAAAGCACTACCGCAACTACTTCGATTGTTTTTCATACGATTCGGCAATTCAGCGCAAATCTAAAAAATCCGTCATTGCGAGACTTGCCAAAGGCAAGTCGTGGCAATCCATAGGATTTGCGAGTGAAGCGAAAAATCTCAAAAACAAAAAAAGATTCTGCGAATCGCAGAATCTAGCGAAAAAAAACGCAGAATCTAATATAATTTTTGCAGAATCTCGTGCGAAAAAAATCGCAGAATCTGCCCCAAAACGCAGAATCTCATTCCAAAATCCGCGCCACATTTCGCGACTTACTTCGCCATTTTTATCGCTTCTTTTAGCGTGAGCGGGGCGAGTAGCGTTTGCTCGCACGAGAGATTTACGCAAAATCGTTGCGAGGTTATGCGCGAGTGCGTGTGCCCGTGGATATTTAGCGAGCATTCGCAAAATCGATAATAATCGTCCAAAACATCCCGCACAGCGCAGAATCTGTCTTTTTTCTTTCTGTCAAACACGGGGAAATGCGAAAACATTATCCGCTCCCCCGCGACATCGCACACAAGGGCGTTTAGGTAGATTTTGCCTTCAATCTTTTTGTATTTTTGGGCGATTTTTTGGCGGATAAATTTTTTTTGCGGGATTTGCAAAATGACTTTATTTTTCGCCATCCACCCTAGCGCACGAAGTTTTTCAAATCTTTTAATGTCGTTATTGCCGATGATTAGGCGTTTTTTGCCGTTTAGTTTTTTGATATATTTTAGTCCGTTACCAAAATACACATCGCCCAAATGCAGCACCAAATCATCCCGCAAAATCCGCGCATTCCAATTATCCACGAGCAAATCAAAGTGATTTTTGTAACCCAAATGCGCCGCGATTTGCGAGCGGATTTTCTCCCGCGAGATGACGGACTTTTGCCCGAAATGCGTGTCTGAAATAAGAAATGTATCTAGCGAAATTTGCATAAATTATCCTTTGTAAAATCTAAATTTTTCGCAGAATCCATCGCATTTTTTAGCGAATCTAGCGTGGTTTCATCGACAAATGGGCGAATCTTTGGCGGGATTTTGGCGATTCGCATTTTTTCTCTAAACTTTTTGTCGCATTTATGGGCGTTTGTCAAATCATTTGCGCACATAAAAATAAAATTTTGATTTGAATCAATGATGATTTTACCCGCCACCACGCACGAAAAATTGCTTTTTGCAATCTCATCTCGCTGATTTTTGCTAATGACATAGCCCAATTTTTTAGCAACGCTATCGATTTGTGCCAAAAGTTGCAGTGGCAAAAAATCAGCGCGTGGGATTAAAAAAATATGCTTTATTTGCAAAACTTGCGATTTCCCATACAGCGCGACAAAATCCGCACTCAAATACCGAAACGACTTCACAATCCCGCGCCCAAATTTTTTTACAAGTTTATTGCCAAAATTTTTGCGAAAATAGTTGCGCTTAAATTTTGCATTTTCATTGCTGCTATCCACAAAAAATTTGATTTTATGCTTTTTTAAAAATGCCACAATTTCAAAGCGCGAAATCTCGCTCATCGGGCGAATAATGCGATAATTTTGACGCGAATCTAGTGGCGAATCCAAATGCGAATCTAATCGCGAATCCAAATGCGAATCATATAAATTTTTGTCATTTTGAGCAAACTTTGTTTGCGAAAAATCTCTATTATGAGATTCTTCGCTTCGCTCAGAATGACAAAAACAAAACGAAGATTCGACATTGCTACTAAATCCAAGTAGCGAATTTAGCCCACAGCCCTTTGTTAGCTGCATTAAAAGCCACTCAAATCTATCATTTAGCTGGTGGGCTAAAATGAGATTTTCATAGCCCCCCGATAAAATCACACGCTCAAAAAACGCATATCTTACGCGCCTAGCTTCGCCCTCAAAATTGCGCTTGATTTTTGGCGACTTAAAAATGTAGATTTTTTTGTGATATTGTTTTGCAAGTTTTTTGCCATATTTTAGCTCATCTTTTGCACTTTTGCGGACACCATAATCCACCATTGCCAAATCAAAGTCGATATTTTGGCGCATTAGCGCGAAAAATAGCGCAGTTGAATCCACGCCACCGCTAAAAGCAAGTAGATTTTTGCGCCCTTTTAGCGCGTCTAAATGCTTCAATCGCATTTTTTAGCCTTCGCGCCTACAAAAGCCTAATAACTCTCATTTTCGTTTGGAAAATCGCCGTTTTTAATATCTGCGACATAGTGGCGAATCGCCTCTTTTAGCAAGGATTCGCCATCCATATATTTGCGGACAAATTTTGGCGTGAATTTGCTAAAAAAGCCAAAAGCATCGCTCCACACGAGAATCTGCCCATCCACCCCACTGCCACTGCCAATGCCGATTGTGGGGACTTTCAGCGAATGCGAAATTTTTGTGGCAATATCAGCCTTTGTGCCCTCTAATAGCACACCAAAACAGCCCACGCTTTCAAGCGCACACGCCAAATCTAACAGCGCGTTTTTTTCATCATCGCTTTTGCCACTCACTTTATAGCCCTCAGCGCGAAAAAATTGCGGTTTTAGCCCGATATGCGCCATAACGGCGATTCCGTTATCCACTAGCTCTTTTACAAGTGCGATTTTATCCGCACCGACTTCGAGTTTCAGCGCGTCTGCGCCCGTTTCTTTGTATAGGCGAATCGCATTTTTTAGCGCAGTTTTTGCATTTGAATAAGTGCCAAAAGGCATATCTGCGATTAAAAGCGAGTTTTTCACAGCTTTTCGCACGGCTTTTGTGTGGTAAATCATATCACGCAAAGTCAGCGGGAGCGTGTCATCATTGCCACCAAAGCTCATCGACAAACTATCGCCTACCAAAATCATATCCACTTCTCCATCAAAAATCCCACCCATAAGTGCGTCATAAGCGGTAATCGATGAGATTTTGCGCATCCCTTTTAGCTTTTGAAATTGCGAAATTGTCATTTTTGCCACCTTAAAAAATATAATTTTTTTGAATTTTGCACCTTTAAAATTTTGCGCTAAAAATCCACGCGAATCTAAAATCTACTTAAAATCTTTTTGCAATTTTAGCGGGATTTTATAGGGCAAATCGCCTAATTGCAGATTCGCGTTAATATCCACGCCTGTGGATTTCACGCTATCTTTTGGGAGCGAAAAATTAAAATTATCCATAATAATATCAACGCTCTCATCGCTTTGCTTTGCGCTTTTTGCATCGCCATTAAAGTCTAATCCCGCAAGGCGCAATTTATATGAGATATTTTCTAGCGAAAATTTTGCCTTTGTGTTATTTTTGACATTGACAACGACTTTTGCGCCATCAATACCGAGATTTGCCTCTTTTAGGGAGATTTTGGGGTTTATGGTGGGGATTTCTATCTCAAATCGCTCTTTTAGATTATACTCAAATAGCGTGTCGCTTTGTGTGATTTCGCTTAACACTTTTGCATTATTTGAGACAAAAATCGTTGTTGCCACCTCCACCTTAAAGGGCAGTGAATCGCGCGTGGTGTAGTCTTTTATCATCTTTACCAAATCATTTATGCGAATATCTGAATCCAAATTGATATTGCTTTTGGAGCGCGATTGGAGCTGCGTTTTGTCGCTGATTTTGTAAGAATTTATAATTTTATCTTCATAGTAAATATTTATCATCGCGTCCTTGATATTCACGCTAAGTGGGAGAAAATTATCGATTGTGATATTTGATTCAAGCACTAGCGAATCTAAATTTATGGATTTTAGTTTCACAGAATTTATGCTGATTTTTGGTTTGAATCGAATGTCCTCAAACACCGACTTTGTGCTAACCTCAGCACACGCGCTAAAAAATATCGCCACAAAAATGCCAAATGTCATAAAAATCTTTTGCAAAACTAAATCCTTTTTATTTTTTTGCGCGATTCGCACCGAAATCGCGCTAGATTCGCGCTAGATTCGGGCGAATCAAGCCACGAATCTAAAAGCGCAATTTTTTACAAAATGCCCTGCTCTATCATCGCATCTGCCACTTTACGGAATCCTGCGATATTCGCACCAGCCACGAGATTCCCCGCTAGTCCAAACTCTTTTGCAGTCTCATTTGCATTATGGAAAATGCTCTCCATTATGCCGTGCAATCGCTTGTCAGCCACCTCAAAACTCCAAGGCGTCATACTTGCATTTTGCGCCATTTCTAGTCCGCTAACTGCCACGCCACCAGCATTTGCCGCTTTGCCCGGACCATAGGCGATTTTTGCTTTGATAAACTCGTGCACCGCTTCCATAGTCGAAGGCATATTTGCGCCCTCGCTCACGCACTCACAGCCATTTTTAAGCAATGCTTTTGCGTCCGCCAAATTAAGCTCATTTTGCGTAGCACTTGGGAATGCTGCAAAGCAAGGGATATGCCACACGGGATTTTCGCCTTTTTTGTATTTGCTAACAGGCGTGTATTCCGCGCTTTTTCGTGCTTTGGCGTATTCCTCCAAACTTGCGCGTTTGACTTCTTTGATTTCTTTTAGCAATTTTAAGTCAATGCCATCTTTGTCATAAATCATTCCGCGTGAATCGCTTACCGTTACGGGCTTTGCGCCTAATTGCTGTAATTTTTCAACGGTGTAAATCGCCACATTTCCACTGCCTGAAACGGTGCAGATTTTGCCTTTTAAATCTTTTTTACGCGCTTTTAGCATTTCTTGCGCGAAATATACGCAACCATAGCCTGTGGCTTCGGTGCGCACCAAACTTCCGCCCCATTTCAAATCTTTGCCTGTCAAAACGCCATCAAAGCGATTTTCTAACTTGCGATATTGCCCAAAAAGATAGCCGATTTCGCGTCCGCCCACGCCAATGTCTCCCGCTGGGACATCGGTGTGTGCGCCAATGTGTCGGCGAAGCTCTGTCATAAACGCTTGACAAAAGCGCATAACTTCGCCATTGCTCTTGCCTTTGGGGTCAAAATCGCTTCCGCCCTTGCCTCCACCCATCGCAAGTGTGGTTAGTGAATTTTTGAAAATCTGCTCAAATCCCAAAAATTTTATCGTCCCCGAAGTTACGCTCGGGTGAAAGCGCAAACCTCCCTTGTATGGTCCAATCGCGGAGTTAAACTCAACTCGCATAGCGCGATTAACTTGCACTTTGCCTTTGTCATCAACCCAAGTTACGCGAAAATGAATCTCTCTATCAGGGATTACAAGTCGCTCTAAAATGGCGTGCTGCTCGTATTTCTTCTCTTTTTTTAGTAGCGGTTCTAGCGATTCTAGCACTTCTTGCACCGCTTGATGAAACTCGCCCTGCGCTGGATACTTGTCCTTAACTAACTTTATCGTGCTTTTGATGTAACTCATTTTCTGTCCTTTATGAAGTAATTTACGCGATTTTTAAAAATGTGCGGTTAGATTCTGCGAATTTATGCAATTTTTAAAAATCACGGATTGTAATTGTATAAAAATTTTGCTTTGATTTTTTTTAAATGTGATAGATTTTGTGAAGTAGATTCTGCGAGATTCTGCGATTTATGGCGAATTTCGCAGAATCTATAATGATTTTAGCGTAGATTCTAAGATTCTGCGAATCGCAGAATCTGCATAAAAAATCTATATAAAAAAAGCGGTGCTTTGATTTGCGATTAGTTTGCAAACATTACAAAATCTTATATATTTGGCTTATAGTAGCAATACTCGCAAGGTGCGTATTTGGGCACATTGCTCATCAAATCCTTGCGGATTTTGATAAAGTTTTCATTCATAAACAGCGCAAATAAGTCGCTTTTGCTAACATCGCCTAGCACAAAGTCTTTGTGTGCCTCCACATCGCTACGCATATTACAGCAGGGCATCACAAGCCCATTGTAGTCGATAAAAATCTCGCGCAGTGGGTAGTAGCAGGGAAAATCGCGCTTCTTTTTTGTAATGCGCTCATCTGTGATTGACCCAGCGCGATTACCGCCTACTATGCGTGGATTCCAGCATTGATAGACAAAATAAATGCCTTCATAAAGTAATCGTAATTCATATTGCTCAATGTCGTTTCTTATAACTTTATAGTTTAACGATAATTTTTTTGCCTTTGATTGCATTGCGGATTTTATAGATTCTGCGTCAAATTCGCTATTTTTATCAAAATAATACGACATTATTATAAGTGTGATTCCAGCTTTTCTCAAATCATCTAAATAATCCCTATCCAAATAATCACCATTTGTAAAAATACCAAGTTGTGCGTTTGGCAGTGCATTTCGCGCCTGGCTTATGCGCTTTAAGATTAAATCTTTATTTGCCAAAGGCTCATTAAATCTATGAAAATTTAACAAACCACTATAATCAATCTCTGCTAAATTATTGATAATCTGTAAATATAGTTGCTCGGGCAATTCGATACTTTGCGACTTTCTATCCACAAACGAATTAGGGCAAAACCAGCATTTACGATTGCAAAATGACGCGATTTCTATCTCTACCAAACGAACACTTTGCTTTAAGATTTGCTTTTGCTTTTCTCTGTCATTTGTGGGTGTGATTAGCTCTGCGTATTGCTCCAAAATGTCGTTTTTAGCCGATGATAGCGATACTTCTAATGCGCTAAAAAATTTATTTTTAATCTTATGGCGCAGATTTTTAATTGGGATAATTTGCGAAAATCTTTCAATCCACTTTCGTTCAAATTCAATCAAATCCATAAATTGTCCTTTTTTTGAAAATTTTAATCCAAAATTATATTTTAACTATAATTAAATTATCTTTAATCGCTAATTTTAGATTCTATAATCACATTTTTATAGCAAATCACAAAAAAAGGCAAAGTTATGACAATTTTAGAGCGAATAAATGCCACATTAAAGGTAAAAAATATGACAAAGCGCGAACTTGCAAATCGCATTATCGCACTTGGATACCGCGCCAATAAAACGGGCGAGATTCCTAGCGAATCAAGCATTTACGCCTATCTAAATGGTAGCATTGAGCTAAAGGCGGATTTGCTCCCATATATCGCAGAAGCACTCAATATCTACGAGCAAGAGCTATTTTCTAGCGAATCTAAAAGTCAAAAGATTTTGCAAAAACTTTATTGCAATGATATAGAAAAATACGCTGAAATTATTGATTTACTAGAATATGTGTCGCCCAAAACTTTGGAGACTTTGGAGGCGATTTTGAAAAAGGCAAAGGCGGACAATCAATCGCTAAATGCGGCGTTAAATAATTTCATAAACCAAAACGGGGGGGGGCAGAAGTAAAATGAGTCTAAATACAATGATTGCTTAGATTCTGCGAATTTGGTGTGGGTTTTATAAATCGCAGAATCTGGCGTGAAAACATATTTAGATTCTGCGAATTTTGGACTTTTTGCGCTAAAATTTAGTTAGATTCTGCGTTTCACATAAATTCGCAGAATCTAATAAAACTTTAAATTTTCTATGCTATAATTCGCACTTTTATTTTTCAAAAAAGGATTAGAAATGTTAGAAGGGATTATTAGAGAGAGTATTTCAAAGTCCGCAAACAGGGCTTTACGAAACGATGGCTATCTAATAGCAAATATCTACGGCAAGGGCGCGACAAACATCCACTGCGCCTTCAAAGAAAATGACTTCATCCGCGCGATTAAGGCAAAAAAGGGTGTAAATTTTGATGTAAAAATTGGCAGCGAAGTCCATAATGTCGTGGTGCAAGAGTATCAAAGCGACCCTGTCACTTCAAAAATATTGCATATCGACTTGCTTCTTGCGCAAAAGGGCGTTGTGGCAAAGTATAAAATCCCAGTATTGCTTGAAGGCTCGGCGGTTGGCGTGAAAAATAAGGGCGTGTTGCTATTTAGCAAAAAGCGCATAAGCGTGAAATGCAAGGCGGAGGATTTGGTAGAGCATATCAAAGTCGATGTAAGTGCGCTAGATGTGGGCGATGCGGTGCTCGTGCGAGACTTGCCAGAAGTGCCGAATATAAAGATTTTGGATAAGCCTGATGTCGCTGTGGTGGGCGCGATTAAGGCGAAGTGATTTTAGATTCGGCGGGGTTTTTTGGCGAGATTCGGTGGGGTTTTTTGGATTCGGCGACTCGTTTGTGAGATTTTGGCGGGATTTTTTTGGCGATGAGATTCGGCGAATCTAGCGCATTTTTTGCGTGAATCTTATGAATCTTACGCAAAATGCGCGAATCTTTAAGGCAAATCTATGAAACTAATCGTAGCACTTGGCAATCCCACGCCAAAATACGCCAAAACCCGCCACAATGCGGGATTTATGGCGTTGGATTTTTTTATCTCACAGCTTAAAGATTTGGCAATAGATTCGCCAAATCGTCCGCGAGATTCTACGCTCTTTTTGCATTTGAAATCGCCGAATCTTGCGATAGATTTTTCGATTAGCGCGAAATTTAACGCTGAAATTTTAAAGTGCGAAAATGTCATTTTTGCCAAACCGCAGTCGTTTATGAACGCCTCCGGCGAAGCGATTAAAAAAATCGCTGATTTTTACAAAATCAACATCGCCGATATTGCCGTGCTACACGATGATTTGGACTTGAATTTGGGGGCGGTGCGCTTTAAGATTGGCGGGGGCGATGCGGGGCATAATGGGCTAAAATCCATTGACGCGCTAGTGGGTAGAGAATACTTGCGGATTCGCATAGGCATTGGCAAACCGCAAAAGTATAGCCAAAACGCCGTGCTTGACTTTGTGCTAGGCGATTTTGAGCCTTATGAAATAAAGACTTTGCGCCCCGTGTTTGAAAATGTCGCAAACGCGCTTTTTGCGCTGATAGATGGCGCGAATCTAAATGATTTGCAAAATAAATTTACAAAGAAAATTAGCGCAAATGGCGCGTAATTTTATGCTACAATCACAAAATTTTTTATAAATTCTCGCGGATTTTAAAGCGGATTTTAGATTCGCGCAAAATTCGCACAAAAAAGGGCAACAATGTTTGACTTAACCACGCCAGAAGAAGAGCTTAAAAACAAAGTCGCAATGGAGTTTTTCGCGCCTTTTAACGCAACAGCGCGATTTAATAATGTCGATTTTGTGATTGCGCCGATGATTCAAGCCACACGCGAATCGCAATATTTTCTTTGGGCGGAGGCAAAACGGGGCAAAAGCGACATTATCGAATCTTTTATCCAGCTGATTTTAACCATCGGCAAGGCAAAATTGCAAGATTCGCTTATCCCGCCGTATTTTTTGGGCGCATTTGATGCTGAAAAATTCGCATTTGTGGAATTTAGCGAAATCGCGCATATTTTTAGCCAAAATGATTTTAATTGGAATATCACGCCTAGCAACCACGAATCAAAGGAATTTAAACAGCTTTATAAACTTTTATGCGAGATTTTGGGGCGCAAAAATATTTGCTTTGATTTTGTGCGTGATAGCGCGGATTTGAGAGAATTTATAAAGGCAAATTTTACGCAAGAATTTTTAGGCATTCATAAAATTCAAGTCAAAGAGCACAATCTAAAATATATTTACATAAAGTGGCTAAACGCCGTAAAGCCTAGCATTAGCATTGATTGGGACGCTGTGAAACCAGCGATTATGGACGCAGATTTTTTCTTAGCGGACTTGCTAAGTCGCAATAATTCTACAAGCGAAATCATCGACAATCTCCGCATTTTGCTAGAAAATGACATTTACAAAGTGCGATTAGACAAGATTCAAATAAATGCGCAAATCATCGACACTTGGACGCATTTTAGCTTTAAGGACGCGCAAAAGGCGCACACGGCGTTTTGGAATACTTATGAACGCCCGCCAAAAGAGGAACTTTGGAATAAATTTATAAATCGCCGTGATTTGCTTGTGCCAGAAGATATACGAGAGCGCAAGGGGGCGTTTTTTACCCCGCAAATTTGGACGCAAAAAGCGCAAGATTATTTGGCGCAAACTTTGGGTGAGAATTGGCAAGAGCAATATTACATTTGGGATTGTGCGGCGGGGACTGGCAATCTTTTGGCAAATCTTAAAAATCCGCGCAATATCTATGCCTCCACGCTTGATAGCGCAGATGTGGATATTATCAAAGAGCTATCGCGCACAAATGAAAAATCTATCGCACTAAATTTGTTAGAAAATCATATTTTTCAATTTGATTTTTTGAATGATGATTTTTTTGACAAAGTGGATAAAAAAAGTGGCAAGATTTTAGTAAAATCAAAACTCCCTGAATCCTTGCAAGAGATTTTGAGAGATGAATCTAAAAGGCAAAAATTAGTGATTTTTATAAATCCGCCGTATAAAGAAGCAACTTCGGCTAGGACAATCACAAACACGGGGCAAAATGCTATCGGTGTTTCAAATACCACAGCGATTCACGAGCGATATAAAGGCGAACTTAAAAAGGCTATTCGCGAGCTTTTTGCGCAATTTTTTATGCGAATCTATAAAGAAATCCCAAATTGCATTTTGGGGAGCTTTGGGACGCTAAAATATGTAAATGCCACGAATTTCATACATTTTCGCCAAACTTTTAAGGCAAAATTTTTGAAAGGATTTATGATACCCGCATATTCGTTTGATAATGTCCATGGCGCATTCCCCATCGGCTTTTTGGTGTGGGATTTGGGCGAAAAAAAAGACATTAAAAAAGTCAAAGTAGATATTTTTAATGAACATAACAAGCGCATCGGCAAAAAGAATTTTTATGCGAATAAAAAAACCATAAATGATTGGATAAAAGAATTTTTAAGCGATAACCGCGAAAACGAGCTTTGCGCGATTTGCACAAAAGGGACAGACTTTCAGCAAAATAAATTTTGTAATATAAATTTTTGGGATACCATCAAAGGCGTAGGCAATGCAAAGGGCATTTCAAAATTTAGCATAAATAAATATAATTTTGTCCCTGTGTGCGTATATTTTGCCGTGCGACAGGCGATAAAAGCATCGTGGATAAATGATAGAGACCAATTTTTATATCCAAATAAAAAATGGCGAAGTGATAGCGAATTTCACAATGATTGCTTGGCATTTGCCATATTTGATGAAGGGCAAAATAAAATTTCTAGCAAAGATGGCATAAATCACTTTATCCCATTTAGCGAATCGCAAGTGGGCGCAAAAGAAGCATTTAAAAGCGATTTTATGGTGCAATTTATAAATGGCAAAATAACAAACGGCGAATTAGATGATTGCTTTATCCCTGAATCGCCACTAATTTTTAGCGCAGAAGCAAAGGCAGTTTTTGACGCAGGATTAGAACTTTGGCGATATTATCATAAATGCGCCAAAAGTGGCGAAACTTACCTAAATGACGCTTCGCTTTATGATATAAAAGAGTTTTTTCAAGGACGCAACGAAAATAAAAAGATGAACGCAAAAAGCACCGATTCGCACTACAACGATTTAATCGCAAATTTACGAATCGCCCTAAACGCCCTTGCCACCAAAATAGAGCCAAAGATTTATGAATACGAATTTTTGATGGAGTGAATCTTTGCAAAATTTTAGATAAAAAGTGGATTGCCACACTCGCTTCGCTCATTCGCAATGACGAAGCGATTCGCAGAATCTACGCTAGATTCTGCGAATCAAAACCCAAGATTCTGCGAATTTTGCGTGCGAGATTCTGCGATTCACAAAACTCATCTCAACCCTCACAGAACCCGCAAAAACGCCTCCAATGCCTCTATTTCATCTTTGCTTAAATTTAGCGGACGCAAAATCTCATCACTTTTGGGAAATGGCGGATTGTAGATTCTGCCCTCTTTTGGCGTGGGATTTGCCATACCAAAATTATATGCGTTGATTACGCCCCGTAAATGCGGAAAAAGCCCATTATGCATATAGGGCGCAGTTTTTGCCACGCCACGCAAGGATGGCGTTTTAAACGCCCCCACATCAGCAGGATTTTTGGTAACCTCATATCGCCCTAAATCCTCGTATTTTTCGCGCCCATAGAAATGCAAACCCAAATTATGATATTTGCCATCGCTAAATTCTACGCCATTGTGGCAGTTTATACACCGCGCCTTCGTGCGAAAAAGGTGCATTCCATAGATTTCCTTCTCATTCATCGCGCTTTTATCGCCTCTCATAAATCTATCAAAGCGCGTGGGGCGCATAGTCCCGCGCTCATAAGTCGCTATCGCCTTGCCTAGCAGCTCTGCGGTGATTTCGCTAGTGCCAAACGCGCCCCTAAATTGCTCTCTATACTCGGCGATTTGATTTAGCTTTTTTGCAGCTTTATCGGCATTATACGCCATTTCTAGCGGGTCGGCAATCGGCATAATCGCCTGTGCCTCCAAATCTTTTGCCCGTCCGTCCCAAAATTTCTCCACGCCAAAGGCACTCATCGTAATGCTAGGCGCATTTCTGCGCCCCTTTTGCCTATCGTGTCCGTAGCTCACACTGCGCCCATCGGCAAATCCAAGCTCTTCATCGTGGCAGTTCGCACAGGCGATTTGATTTGATAGCGACAAGCGCGGGTCGTTAAATAGCTTTTTGCCTAACTCGTGCTTTTCTTTGGAGTATGGATTGTGCGTGGGATATGGTGGCGTCTTTGGCAGTGCTTCTATTTCTCTAAATTCCACGCCCTCGCTTAAATGTGGCTTTATCCAAAGGTGCGAATCTAATTTATAAGATTCGATGATTTCCTTTTCTGTAAGCTCATTTGCGCCACTTGCATTCATTAAATTCATCGCACTTATCATTACCAAAACTAAAATTTTTTTCATAATATCCTCCCTTTAAAAATGATAAATAATTCGCCCATTTAGCGAATAGTTTTGCGATAGTTTTCTAGTTTGCGAATCTAACTTGCCATCACCTGCATTTAAAAAACAATGCGCCAAAAGCGGTATTTTTGCTACAAACTCAACGCCGATTTTATTTATCGCAACGATTTGAAATCCCAAATTTATACTAACATTTGGGCTAGAAAGATTTGCACTATGTTCGCCGATAGTCTCACGCACTCGTTTCAAACCATCGCCATCAAAAATATCACCCCCAAAGCCAAGCCCCACAATCGCACCAAAATCAACGCTTTGCGAAGCATAAAAGTTCAGCAAAAAGTCCGCATTTATGCCAACATTTAGCATTTTTAGCTCACCAAAGCCATTTGCTTTGTCATAGTTATAATTTAGATTTGCATATCCGCGAATCCCCACACTATCATTAAAAAAGTAGCGATAACCAGCGATAATCCCAGCATTAAATGCACCATTACTAGATGGATTTAAAAGTGCATTTGTGCCGATAACTCCGCTCTCTGCATAATCAAATCGCATATAACCTAACTCAATCCCAGCAAAAAATGCGTTGCGATTTATACTTGATTCGGGGGATTTTTGGATTGCTTCGGCATTTTCAATGCCTCGCAATGACGGAGTGGTGTGGATTGCTTCACTAGATTCGCCCTCCATTGCGAGAGATTCGCCCTTTTGTTCCCCCTCCCTTGCGGAGGGGGCTAGGGGGTGGGTAGAATCGTTGCTATCAAATTCAGCATTATTAGAATCTTTGGTGTTTTTATACCCACCCCCTGTATCCCCCGCACGCATTTGGGAGGGGGAGGATTTGCGAGTATCCCCGTGCGCATTTGGGAGGGGGAGGATTCAGATTCGCCACTTTGCAATGATGATTTTGGCGATTCAAGCGATTTACCACTCGCAAGGGATGGCAAATCAAAAGAAGCCCCTCCCCTTGCGGGAGGGGTTTGGGGTGGGGTATTTGCCAAATCATTGTTTGTTTCACTAGATTTGCTATCTTGCAATGATGATTCTGGTGATTTTTGGATTGTTTCACTAGATTCGCCCCCTTGCGATGGCTCATTTGACTCAAAACCATATCTTAACAACAGCAACGCCACAAAGCCCAAAATTATCCCAAATATTACTTTTCTCATAATTTCGCCTCCCTAAAATTTATAGCCAACTTGTAGCCAAAATTGTCGCCCGACTTCATACACGGGGATTGCAGTTGCACCCGCATTATCCGCATAAGTCGCCGAAGCGATTATAAGATTTTTATTATTTAGCACATTTAAAATATCCAAATTCACATACAGCGTATTGCCTTTGTAAATATCCACTTCAAAGCCCACGCGCATATCCCACGAAAAGCTAAAAGGCACACGATATTTTTCAAATGCAGCGGTAATCTCAGGGTATTGCGCCTTTAAATCCTTAAATTTCTGTGTGCTTTCCCTTATATTTGCCATCGCATAATATGGGCTTTTCCAGCTAAAAAAGTTATTCCAAAGCCACTTTGTGCTTTTTATAGGAAAAGTCGTAGTGGTATTTAGGCGAAAAGTGTATGGTTGTGCGAAATTTGTAGCAGGTTTGTTTGCATAGCTCACAACTTGTCCGCCATACCAAATCATCTCATTATTTAGCTCATCGGCTGTCATACTTGTATCGTAATCATCATAATTTCTGCGCACATTAGTCCAATCAAATGCAAGTGAAATATTATTTTTCACATCGCCAAAGTCCAATCCGCCATTATTTGAAATGCTAAGTGAGACTATATCACTTGCACTGCGCCCTTCGTTTGTATAAACGAAGCGCAAATCACGCGTATTGATTAAGCCTTCAATATAAACATTACTCGTGCAATTCATTGAGCTTATACTTCCATCGGGAGCTTGGCACATTCTGCGAATCTCATCTTTTCCTGCGCGATAAATGTATTTTGCGCTGATGACAAACATATAGATTCTTTGCGTGATTCCGCCCATTAGCTCATCGCTATAAGGGACGCGAATCTTTTTGAAATTTGTGTCGTTTTTGTTTTGCGTAGTTGTGGCATTATCCCACGAAATATATGAATTGCGTTGCAAAGTATATTGCAAAGCCGAACGCGAATCCATTAGCTTATATGCAAAAAGATTGCGCCCGTAGTAGCGATTCGCCCCAAAGGTTAGTTGCGTAGCAAAGTCCCTGCCACTCTCCCATTTACTATAAGGCAAAATATAATTTAGCGAAAATCTAGGCGCGATTGTCGCCTTACTCATCAAAGTATCATAATCCAATCGCAAACCGATTCGCGCATTCATATCGCCACCATTGCCAAAATCTAACTTCATATCATCTTCTACCCAAGCACCAATGGCGTGATTATCAAGGTTGATTTTCCCAGCTTTGTAAAAACTCGTGCGATAGGCGTATTGTCCGTTATTATTTGCCCAATTTTGCCCTCCGCTTGTGCCTGTAAAATACACAGGCGAATTGCTACACGCTATATCACCCTCCAAGCAAGTCTGCCCAGCTTGAAGTGGGCGCATAAATGCAGAGCCAAAAAACCACATATCCTCCATTCGCTCATAATAGGCATTTGTGTAGATATATTCCGCGCCTACATTAAAGGTATTTTTCCAAATATCAAGTGTGAGTGGCTCAAATTCTTGTGCGATTTTAAGTGTGGCATTTAGTTGCTTTGTATTGACATTGCCATAGCTACCCTCGCTAACCGTGCCATTTGTTAAATCGCTAGTCCAATTTTTCTCCGCACTTGCTCTCCACCCCATCATATTTGGAGCGGAATTTACCCTAGAACTATCCATATAATTCACATTTGTTTGCGCGGTAAAAAAGCCCACTCCATTATCCCAAGAAGCCTTTAATCCGCCTTGATGCCCACCAGATAAAAAATCAAATGCGGAATCTTTGGCATTGTAAATAAAATAGTTATTGTATTGTGGCATATAGGCGTATTGCGCTTCTAATGAAAGCGAATCTATCGGGTCATAATGCGCTTTTAAAAAAAGATTGTAACTTTGGCGTTTTTGCGTCTTTCGCGTATCATCAAGCGTATTTGCCAAATAAGTGGCAGAGCCAGAATTTAGCGGGATAAAGCTCTGAATCGTAGAAAAACTAGCCACAATCCCGGCTTGTTCGTGGAATTTGGACTCTACACTTGCGCGAATCGAATGCTTTGTAAATTCAGGCTGATTTCCTGCCGAACTAGAATTTAGAAAATTTTGATAAGTTGTATCGGTGCGCTCATAAATATGATATTGTGTCATCGAATGTTTGGTGGGATTTGCGTTGCCTTGTGAGATTTGATAGCTAAGATTCGCACCAAATTTTTTAGTCGCCTTTTTGGTAGTCGCCTCTACCACACCACCGCTAAATCCACCATAACTCGCACTTACATTGCTATCTAACACCGTTATCGAATCAACAAGACTTGAATCGATATTTAGCCCTTGCGAACGCCCGGGAAGCGCGGTAGTTTCCGTGTAACTACTGCCATTTGCGGGGTCTAAATCATTATTCATATTAAAACCATCAAGCAAAAAACTATTTTGATAATAAAGTCCGCCACTAATAGAAATGTCCGCAGGGTCAATCTCACCGGGCGTAGAGCTAGAATTTTGCTGTTTTGAAAACTGCACATTTGGGAGGATTTTTAAAATGCTTGTAATGTCGCCATTGGCATTTGGGCTCGAATCCAAAGTATCTTTGCTAACGCTACTGCCACTTTGATAGACTTCATATTCTGCCTTTGCGCGAATCGTAGAAGTGCCTATATCTACGACTTCGTAGTCATCGTGCGATTCGTATGAATCTTGCGAATCTTGCGTAGATTCGGCATTTGAATTGCTATTTGAATCAACTTGTGCGATTCGTAAAAATCGCTCTTGGGGGGGGGCAAAAGTAGAATTGCTTGAATCAGCATTTGATTTAAGTGAATCTAACCCACCCCCTTTGTCCCCCTCCGCAAGGGAGGGGGATAGTTTGCGTGAATCCCCCGCTCGCATTTGGGAGGGGGAGTTAAAATAAGCCCCTCCCCTTGCGGGAGGGGTTTGGGGTGGGGTATTTTTTGCATTTTTAGATTCACGCAAATTTTTATTTGAATCGCTTAAATCTTGCCTTTGATTCGCGCCAAAATCTTGAATTTTATTCACATTCGAATCGCGCGAATCTACCTCCACTTTGTCATTCTGAGCGAGTGAAACGAGCGAAGAATCTATTTGAATATTTTTGAGATTTTTCGCTTCGCTCAAAATGACAAAGTTAAAGCGAGACTCAGAATCTGCCACACCTTGCACCGCAAAAATCGCCCACAGCGTTAAAAAATACAAACTTCGTTTCATTATTTTGCCTTTATAATTCAAGTAATATGAGAATAACAATCATTTTAAAATTCGCAATAATACACACAAATCCTTAACCAAAACTTAAATCTACGATTTGCAAAAATCACAAATTTTGCTTTGATTTTGTGGTAAGATTCGCGCACGAAAAAATCGCAAAAATAAAAAAGCGCAAAATCAAAAAAGCGCAAAATCAAAAAGGCGCAAAAATCGCGCAAAATCGCAAAAAACAAAAGCAAAAAAGGTAATTATGTTATTTCGCTTCATCGCTTCGCTGTATCTTAAACTCATCTTTACAATCTGCCTGTCCTTGCAGTTTTTCTTTATGTGCGTTGAGATTGTGAAATACGCCGATGATATGCCCGATTCTGCGAATCTTGTGGTGCTACTTTTTGCGTGGATATTTTCGTATGCGCTAAATTTCACCTTGCCAATCGCCCTTATTTTGGCGTCTGTGGCGAGTTACATTATACTTTTACGCACAAATAATCTAACGGCGATTTTATCCATTGGATACTCCAAAAAGCAAGTTTTCGCCCCGCTAATCATCATCGCCACGCTGTTTAGTGCCGCGTATGTCACGCTATTTGCCACGCCATTTGTCTATGCAGAAGAAAATATCCAAAATATCATCTACCGAAACAGCGCAAATGACGCAAAAAGCGACCTTTTGGTAAAGCATAATGAGAACTATGTCTATATGCAAAAGGTTTTCCCCTTGCTTCAAAAAGCGCAAAATATTAAGGTTTTTGAGATTGGGGACTTTGCGATTAGGACTTTTATCGAAGCAAAAGATGCGAGATTTGATGGCGAGTGGTGGATTTTAGATTCGGCAAATATTACGCAAATACCGAGTGATTTTAATTTTAGCGATTCAAAGCTCACCACGCAGATAATGCAAAATTACAAGATTTTGCAAAATTTCAAACCCAAAATTTTGGATACGATTTATCAAAATCGCACAAACATTTCGATTGTAGACGCCTTTACCGCGCTAAATTTATTGCATTCGCAAAACAGCAACACAGAGAAAATCCGCGCGATTTTGTATGGATTTTTCGCTATACCGCTTGCTATCCCGCTTGTGATTATGATTATGGCGCATTTTGTCCCGCCACTAGCGCGATATACGAATCTCGCCAAACTTGGATTTATTTTCACGCTGTTTTGTTTGATTGTTTGGGGCGTGTTTTTTATGCTGACAAAACTCGCACTCGGCGGACTTATCCAACCTGAATTTGGCATTTTAGCACCACTTGCGATGCTTATGATTACGGCATTTTGGTGGTATCAAAAAGTGTAAATTTTGTGAAAATATTTAGATTCTGCGAAATTTGTGTGAGAATCGCAGAATCTCGCACGAAAAAACGCAGAATCTGCTCTAAATTCGTCATTGTGAGCGAGCAAAGCGAGCGTGGCAATCTATGCTAGATTCTGCGAATTCGCAGAATCTCGCGGTAGATTCTGCGAAAATATTTAGATTCTGCGTTTTTTTCACGCTAGATTCTGCGCCTAAATTGTCATTGCGAGACTTGCGAATGCAAGTCGTGGCAATCCATAGAATCCAAATTTGTCCCCCTCCCTTGCGTTAGGGTGGCGCAGGGGTGGGTATTTTTTCGCATTAGATTCTGCGATTTTTGTATAATTCGCAGAACTGATTTAATTTTGTCATATTGAGCGAAGCGAAATGTCTCATTTTGCGAATCTCATAAATTTCGCAGAATGCGGAATGTGACGCAGAATCTAAATTGTCGTTGCGAGATTCTGCGATTCTGCACGAAATCGCAGAATCTACCCCCGCTTTGTCATTGCGAGTCCTTGCGATAGCAAGGCGAAGCAATCTATTTTCGCGAATCTTGAATCTTGCGCGAAACTCTTACTTTGAGCGAATCTAAATGCAAATAATTTATTGATTTTCTTTTGGGACTTTTGTTTTATTTTTCTTTTAAATTTGTGTGATTTGGATGATTGCTTCGCTTCGTGTGCAAAATTTTTGGATTGCTTCGTTGCACTCGCTTCGCTTCGTGCGCCTCGCAATGACGAAAAACACTAGATTCTGCGATAAAATCGCCGTTTTTTAGATTAAATTCGCTTTCTTTTTCGCAAAAGGGCTGCACCCCCCTCCCCGCTCCCCCTACGCGCCAAAAAGCAGCCGCTTTTTCGCTTTTAGGGGGAGAGCCTCGCTTTTCCGCTTCTAGCAAAAAATCGGCGGTTGCACTACTGCAACCTTCAATCCGATTTTTTGCACCACGAAGCGGGCGAGTTTTTGGTGCTTCGCACGATTGATTTTACAGATTCTGCATTCGCAGAATCTAACAATGGATTGCCACGACTCGCCTTTGGCAAGTCTCGCAATGACGAAAAAAATCAATTTTACCCACCCCCTTAATCCCCCTCCGCAAGGGAGGGGGAAATGCAGATTCTGCGAATTTTTGTGTTTTTTTCGTGCTAGATTCTGCAAATTTCGTTTAATTCGCAGAATCTGCGATATTTTCGCTGTTTTTTTATTAGATTCTGCGATTCGCAGAATCTCAATCGAAGTAGTTGCGATTTTTGCGTTAGCAAAAATAAAAAATAATTAGCGTCCCGCGCGGAAGTATTTTGGATGAGAAATCGGGGTTGCGAAGCCACGAGCGAGGAAATAGAACTAATGGTTCATTGACGAAGCGAGTGGCGAGTCTCCCCGATTTATCGCCAAAAGACAAACGCGCTTTTTTAATTTCCTCGACAGCGATACACTAACGCCGTAATATTCACTTCATTACTCGCCTTCAAACTATCATCCAAAATAATGCTATTGCCCGATGAGCGGACGCTAAACTTGTTTTGATTGGTTAAAAAGAAAATTGTATCGCCACCGAGTTGATGTGCTTTGTTTTTCGTGTCGTTGATTGCGCCTTCATTTAGCTCGGACTCGCTAAAAAAGCCGTTGTTTGTTTGCGTCCCATACACTTCGCCCAAATATTGGCAATCTGGCGTAGGCTCATTTGTGGTGATGCGGACAACTCGCGCATCGGAGTTCAAAATATTTATCGTGCTACTGCACCCCGCCAAAAACGCCACGCCAATCGCTAAAACTACTCTTTTCATATTCACTCTCCATTATTTAATTTTTGAAACTTAACCGCAACTCATCGATATTCTCCATATTATCGGGGTCTGGGATAATCGCATCCACAGGGCACACCAAAACGCAGTTTGGCTCATCGTAATGCCCCACGCACTCCGTGCATTTATCAGGGTCAATAATATAGATTGGGTCATTATCGTCAATCGCTTCATTTGGGCACTCTTCCCTGCACGCATCACAAGCGATACATTCATCATTTATCATCAACGCCATTTTGTATCCCTTTTTTAAAATTTTAAAATTGCATTTATAGCATAAAATTTATTTGAAATCTATAATATTTTGCAAAAAAATCAAAGATTTATTTGGCGCAGAATCTGCCAAAATTTTTGGTGCGATAAAAATATTTGCTTTTAGCGCGAAATGCTCCCTTGTCCGCGCCAAAATCGCCACTTCCATCCCCAAATGATACGCATACTCTTGCAATGCCAAAAGTGAGGATTTTGGCAAAATCATAGGCGATAAAATCACGCCATCTGCGCCAAATACGAGTGCTTCCAAAATCTGATATTTGGAGATGAAAATGTCGCTTTGCAAAATCAAAAATGGCGTATATTTTCTAATATCCGCCACTAGCGAAATGTCCTTTTGCAGGGTGGTATTTGCGATGATTGCGGTAGATTCTGCGATTTTTGACAAAGATTGCGCTTCTTTTAGGGATTTTATGGATTTGATTTCTGCGTTTTTTAGAGTGCTAAAATCGCGTGGTGGCAGTTGATTTAGGCATAAAGAACGCCCAAGCACGCCGAACTCCACTTCATCCATCCGCTTCTCAATAATGCTTTTTGCCCGTGAGATGGCGGACTGCAAGTAGATTTTATGGAAAATATTACTGCAAAAAAGATTTATTTTGTCAAGCATTTTTCTATCATCTCTAAATGTGTTTTGATTTCTGCTTCGCCTTCGATGACTTCGCGCGGAATGTCATCCATCACCGCTTTTGCCTTGCTGCACTCGCCATTTTTAAAATGTCCCCACGCAAGGGAGTCTAAATACGCGGGATTTTTCGCATCCGTTTTTAGTGCGCGTTTCACATAGGAAATCCCCTGCGCTATGTCGATTTCATAGTCAATTAGCAAATATCCCAAATAATTTTCAAAAATGTGATTTGATTTGTCTTTTAAAGCAAGGGCTAGATTCTGCGTCACCTGCGGAATTACGGCATTTTTATCATCCGCACTTTCAAACTTTATAATCCCCAAAATGCCTAAATAATGATTGTTTTTCGTATCATCAAATGCCCTCTGTGCTATGCTTTTAGCGCGCACATAGTCCTTTTTACTCAAATAAATATCGATGGCAAAGTCCGCTTCTAGCGCGTTTTCAAGTTCTACGATTTTATCAAAGCGATTTTGCAAAAAATATAATTTTGCCAAATTTTTGGCATTTGTCTGTGAGCTTTTACGCGCATAAAAGTCCGCAAACAGCGCGTCTAACTTATCTAGCGCATTTGAGTTTGCGCCAAGCTCTAATAAAACCTGCGCAAAACCCTCCCCTATCTCATCGCCAAAATGCTCCCTAAATAACGCAGAATCTACCTCTCCACTTTGCAAATCAATGCTTGTTATAAACAGCAAAATGCTTTCATTTTTTTTGTCATTATAGGCGTTTAGTAAATGCTCTCTTGCGCGCTTTGCGTCATTTTTCTGTATATATAAATTTGCAAGGGCGATATTATTTATCTCGCTATTTTCAAGTGCCGCCACTTTTTGCAAAATCTCAATCGCGCAATCTATATCATCCCTTAATAGAAATGCTTTGATTTTTAGGACTTCCAAATTATTTGGAGCGATTTTCAAAAAAGTCTCCGCAGAATCTAGCGCGTCTTTGTGCTCTTTTAGGCGCATTAGCGCGAAAATCTTTTCTTTTAAATATTCGATTTTTTGCGTATTTTTATACAAAGTCTCATAAATCTCAATCGCCCTTTTATCCTCGCCCAAATCCACCGCATCTAGCGCGTCTAAAATGTATTTATCCTCGTCAAATTTCGCGCTAGATTCTGCGAAAACTTGCGAAAAAAGTAAGATTAGCGTTAAAAAAAGTGCTTTCATTTCGCAGAATCTGCCTTTTTCGCAGAATCTAGGGCAGATTCTGCGCCTTCAACTAAAATGCGTTGCGAAAAATACGCCTTTTTACCCTCAATCTCAAACTCCACCAAAACCTTCCAATCGCCCTTTTTTAGGGATAATTCCTTTGAAACTAACTCGCCATTTTTTATTTGCAACTCGCCTAAATCCAAATTCGCACTTGAATCCGCAAAGCGAGTAATAAAAACCTTGCTATTTTGCGGGATTACGCGATTTTTTGTAGAATCTAAAATCTCATACCGCAGCGCATTTGGCGCAAGAAGCGGGGGCGATTTGCGAGTGACACTGCGCGCAAGTGGGACTTTCTCCGCCCCATTTAGCGCAAAAAACTGATATTTTGCCTCTAACTCATTTTGCGCCCTTAAAATCATATTGATATTCCTATCGACTTCCTGCTTCGTGGAAAAATACGCATTGTCATAATCGGGCTTGTATTTTAGCGAAATGTAAATTGTCGCTAATATCCCGCAACACATAATCCCAAAAAATATCGCAATGCCAAGCGGATAGTAGTTTTTATCTTTCATTTTGAAGTCCTTTTAAAAAAATAAACAAAGGCAAAAAGCCCAAGTAGTGAAAATAGCATTAGATACAAAATGCCCTGTGCCACGAGCTTCGCGCCCTTTTCGTTTTTGGCGACATTATGCTTTATCTCCACGCCAAAATTTTGCGCGATTAAATCCACCGCCTCCACATAGCCATTGAAAACAACGGCTGATAGCGCACCTGCTTCGCTGTCCTTTTGTGGCAAAAGCGGCACCATATATTCCCAATAAATCTTTTTTTTGTCATCTTTTGTGAGAATGGATTCATCGCTTGTGATTATATCGATTTTTTTTTGATTTTTTATCGCTATAATCGCCACAAACGGCGTTTGCAAATCTTTCATCAAATAGCCCTTAAAATTATCATAAATTTCAAAAACTTTGCCATTTTTGCTAGGCGAATCGATTGCCACTACATAAAGATTCACATTTGTTTTGTTAAAAAGCTCTAATGAAGTTTTGTTGATAAAATCGATGGTTTTGTCATTTAAAATCGATGGTTGTAAAACAAAAGGCTGTGGCGCAGAATCTGTGGTTTTTGCGCTAGATTCTGCGATTTGTGAGTTTTTCGCAGAATCTATAGATTCTGCAAAAATGATATTAAATAACAGGATTCCGCGCAGAATCCACTTGCAAAAAACACCCAAATTATACCAAAAACAAAAACATATTTGGGATAAACGCAATCACAATCGAAGCGAGTGCCAAAATCACTAGCAACCCAAAAAGTGCCTTTTCTACGACATTATAATCCATTTCGCACCCCCTATTTTTGCTTGTAATGCTCTGCATTCGCAGAATCTATCATCGTTGCTTTTTGTGCGTCAATGCTGTAATAATTTGTCGCTTCCGCCTTTTGGACGCCCACAGCGATAAATCCTAAAATCCCCACAATCGCCAAAAGTAGCACGACTGCGAGAAAAAATCCGCTCAATCCATTTAAACTAAAATATCCGCCATTCATCTTTCACCTCCCTAAAAATCCGACAAAATAAAGTTATTCAACGCTTTCTTTTGATGCTCGCTAAAATTCGCATAATCAAATGACGGCATTTTGCCAATCGCCCCTGCCTTGCCTCTTTTTAGCACTTCATCTAAAAATACAAAAGTCCCATAGGTGCTCAAATCAGGCGCGAATCCCTCAACCAATCCTTTGCCATCTTCGCCGTGACAAGCCACGCAATGAGTGGCGTATAATGTGCGCCCTTGCGCGATAGATTCTGCGTTTGCGGGGATTTTGGCGGTAGAGATTTCAGCCATCACAAAATCCGCGATATTTCGCGCCTCTACATCGCTCATTTCAATTGGCACCATCATCACGCCTGTGTAACCCAAACCTTCGCTACCTTCTTTGATGACTTTTACAATCTGCTCTTTTCTGCCCCATTTATTCAAATCCGCTGCTTTGCCACCAATCCCGCTTTTGTCAAAGCCGTGGCATTGTGAGCACTGCACTTGAAAGATATTATCGCCCATTGTGGTTAGCTCACTATCGCTCAAAGACGCCCATTTTGCTTGATATTTTGCATTGTAGTTTGCCACTTCGCGGTTATACTCGCCGATTTGCGAATACGCATTTAGCGGGTAGCCCACGAAAATATACCACAATCCCCAAATAATAATACACAAAAATGACGCCGCCCAGCCGATAGGCAAGTCGTTTTTAAACTCTTTGATACCATCCCAATCCTCATCGGTTAGCTCACCATCGTTGCTACTATTTTTGATTTTATTAAAATAAGTAGCTGTGATAAACGCCACCAAAACTAATATGACAAGCGCGCCCACAAGCGCAAGTATCGTCATATTGTCGCTTAATAAATTTTGCATTATTGTTTCCTCCCTATTTCCCTAGATTCTAATGGCGTATCTGTGATATTATCATCTAACGCCAAACGCGCATATTTTTCGTAGTCCTTTGCGCCCGTGCGCTGTGCTTTATACATATAGAAAATATATGAATACAAAAACGCAACCAACGCAATAGTCGCCAAAAAATACGCCCACCCACGAAACTCAACTAACAACTCCAACATCGCCACACCTCTAATTTGCTTCTTGTGTGGTTGTGCCACCTGTGCGCCTTGCTTGACTCAAACTCTTCATATACGCAATAAGCGCGACAATCTCCCTAACCTCGCCATTTTTATAGGCGTCCTCAATGTCTTTATTTTTCATTTCAAGGACAATCGCTTCTGCCTCGCGCATAAATTCCGCTTCGGCTTCTTTTAAAGTGCCTAATTTTGGATTATTTGGAGCGTCATAAGGCACACCAAATACGACTTTTTGCGTATAAGCGTCCGCGTATGCAGTTTCAAAATCTACCTTTTTAAAGAAATTATGCTGATAGTTTGGCATAATGCTTCCGGGCACGACACTTGCAGGGTCCCACATATGATTTGAATGCCAATCCGCTGCGTTTCGGCTATCCCCTACCCTATGCAAGTCAGGTCCGATTCGCTTTGAGCCCCACAAAAATGGTCTATCATAAGCATACTCGCCACTTAAACTATATGCGCCATATCTATCTGTCTCTGCCTTAAATGGGCGGATTAGCTGTGAGTGGCAGTTGTAGCAACCCTCTTTCATATACACTTGCCTACCTGCGACTTCCAACACACTATAAGGTTTTAGTCCCTCTAATGGGCGCGAAGTTTTCGCAAAGTTTGGCAAAATCTCTACTAGCCCAGCTATTGAAAACACTAGCAAAAACGCCACCGTGAAAAAGAATGGATTTCTCTCTAACCAATTAAACATATCCTTTTTCCTCCCCTTAATTTTCTTGCATAGGTGTCGCAAATGCGGGTTCTTTGTCAATCTCTTTGGAGGCTACGATTGTCATAATGATATTATAAACAAACATAAAGAATCCAAGTAAATAAAGCACCCCAGCGACTGAGCGAATCACATAATACAAATGCAAACTCGTAACCGTGTCAATAAAGCTATAAAGCGGACTACCAAATTCATCAGTCGCACGCCACATCATACCTTGCGAAATCCCTGCAATCCACATACTTGAAAAATACAAGATGATTCCAAGCGTCATAATCCAAAATTGCATATCCATAACTTTTTTGGAGTAAATTTCGCGCTTAAAGATTCGCGGTGTGATATGATAACAAGCCGCAATGATTGTAAATCCTACCCAGCCCAAAACGCCATCGTGGACATGCCCTACAATCCAATCTGTAAAGTGCGCAAGAGCATTTACGGAGCGAATGGACTGAATCGGACCTTCGAGCGTTGATAACATATAAAAAGTCGAAGCCAACACCAAAAATTTAATGAGTGGCGATTCGCGTAATTGATGCCATTGTCCGCGCATTGTTAGAAGCATATTGATTGCTGTCCCCCAAGAAGGCAAAATCAAAATCACGCTAAACACAGAGCCAAGCGTTTGCACCCAATCAGGCGTTGTGGAGTAAATAAGATGATGTCCTCCCGCCCAAATATACACAAACATCAAACTCCAAAAGCTAAAAAGTGTCAGTTTGTATGAGAAAATGGGCTGTCCAGACTCTTTTGGCAAGAAATAATACATAACGCCGATGATTGCGGAGGTAAAGACAAATGCCACCGCATTGTGTCCCCACCACCATTGCACCATAGCATCATTTGTCCCTGCATAAAGCGATACAGAATGCCAAATACTCCCCACATTAGCCACTAGCCAAGTAGGAATCGCAAGGTTGTTAAAAATATAAAGCGCACTCACCGCCACAAAACTAGCGATAAAATACCAAAGGCTAATGTATAGCGTTTGTTCGCGCCTAACAGCCATAGAGCCAAAAAGGCTAACGCCCCAAAGCACCCACACCACGACAACAACCAAATCCAAAATCCAAGGCAACTCTGCGTATTCTTTGGATTGCGTGATGCCTAAAAGCAAGGTAACAACCGCAAGTGCGATTAAAACCAAATAAATCCAAAAATGCAAAATCCCTATGATTTTCAAAAATGGGTGCTGATTGTAAGTGATTTTTAGCACTCTCTGCCCCAAATAATACCACGCAGCCCAAATCCCACTAAGCGTAAATCCGTAGATTACGGCATTTGTGTGGAGCGGACGCAATCGCCCAAACAATCCATACTCACCAGCGATATGATTAAGTGCTGGATATGCCATTTGAAAAGCGATGATGACGCCTACAAGCATACCAACTACACCAAAAGCCAAAGTCGTCCAAAGAAACAGCTTTGCTATGGAATAATCATACTCCAATACATTCTCTGTATTCATATTTCCTCCTAACTTTAAAAGATAAATGCGATTATACTAAATAAATGCCTTAAAGTTATATTAAAATGTCAATTTTTTGTGAATATTTTTTGCAGAATCGCAGAATCTTGCGTAGATTCTGCACTTTTTTGATATAAATTTATATTTTAGATTCTGCGTTTTTGCTAAAAATTTTTAAAAAATCGCACAAATTTCCGCAGAATCTCCCCACGAATTTCGCAGAATCTCGCCCAAAATTTCCGCAGAATCTCCCCCAAAAATCCGCAGAATCTACTTCGTCTTTTTTGCTCGCTCTATGCCGTATCGCTTGCGTTTTTCCCACAAGCTTTTGCGCGAAATGCCTAGTTTCTTCGCCAAATCGATATCCGAGTAAATATTCTCATATTTTGAAATCACCATTTTTTCATACTCTTTGATACTCAAAATATCCCCGCCGAAATCCACGCCCGGACCGGAGCTTGTGATATCTGCGATATTATTAAACGCCAATTCTTCTTTTGAGATAAAGGACATCAAAATGCGGTGTTTGTTTAGTTTCCCCAAAAAGTCATTTCGCTCGCTTTTCCTAAGTCGCTCTAATCCCGTTAAATAAGTGATTGTGTTTTGATTGTTGCTTTTGCTTAAAAGTTCCTTGCAGTCGATATCTGTGATGGTTTTAAACTCAAATTTGATTTGTTTCAATCTTGCATATCGCATCGCATAAATATCCGCACTGCGCTGTGAATTGCTGCGAATGATAAATGGGAGATTGTAAGTAAAAGGTATCGGCGTATCCAAAATACTCTCAACAAACTCAAAATAGTTTTTATAAAACACCACTTCTTGTTTTAGTGCGCTGTAATGCTTGTAATGCTCGATTTTCCGCACTAGTTCATCAATCATAAATGGTTTTATAATATAGTCATAAACGCCCGCTTGAAGCATTTTTGTCGCGCTCTCATCGGCGATATAAGTTAGCATCATAATCACAACGCTATTTGGGAATAATTTTACGATATTCACGCAGTTTGTCGTGCATACATCGTAACTCATAAGCACCACATCAAAATGCGCATTTTTGTCAAATTTGAAATTCGCATCCTTTGCGATAACGCACTCATAACCCTTCTCTACGAGTTTATTGCTGATACTTTGCGCCAAATAAGTGTCATTTTCCATAATCAAAGTTTTCATTTTCGAGTCCTTTGCGTTACAAAATTACAAGATTTGAAAAATAAAAGCGAAATATTAGCATAAAAACTTAAATCTACAACAGATTCTGCGTTTTTTGTCATTACAAGGCAAATCGCAGAATCTCGCACCAAAAATCGCAGAATCTGCCACCACTTCGTCATTGCGAGGCAGTTTGAGCGAAGCGAAAACAACGAAGCAATCCACAAAAAATAATCATATGGATTGCCACGATTCTGCTTCGCAAAATCTCGCAATGACGGGATTTTTTCGCACTAGATTCTGTGTTTCTCACACATTTCGCAGAATCTCGCGTGTTTTTCGTCATTGCGAGGCGCACGAAGCGAAGCGAGTGCAACGAAGCAATCCAAGATTCTGCGAATTCGCAGAATCTTACCAAAAATCGCAGAATCTCTACAAATCCCCTCACTGCTTTATCGTTAGCAAAGTCTCTATCATTCTATCGATTGTCGTGATAACTTTGGCATTTGCCGCATATCCGCTTTGAAATTTGATGAGATTTACCATCTCTTCATCAATGCTTACTTGACTAATCGCCAAATGCTCTTTTTTCACCGCCGCAAGGACGCTTTGCTTGGTATCAAGCAGAGTACTGACTTCATTTGTATCAGTCGCCACTTTGCCTGTTAGGAATTGAAAATATTCAGGCACACTCATCTCTTGCTTTTTCCCGCGCACGGGGTAAAATTCGCTATTTTTATATTGCAGTTCTAGCATCATCGTGGCAATCTCAAAGTTCCCGCCCACAGGTGCCTTCCATTGGCGAATCAAAGTCGGGTCTTTTTCATACTCCGCTTTTAGCGCGATATCATTTGCATTTCTCCCCTCCAAAAAGCGATTTATGCCAATCGCCCCGACAAAATTACTGCCTTTATCCTCGATACTTACGCTAAATCCAAGCGATGGATTTTTCGCCAAAATGCGAAACTGCCTCGCTTCATTATCATAATGCGCGGTGAAATAGTCATCAAAGTCATTTAGCGGATTATTATCGGCGTTGTCATCATCGCTGTGATTTAGCGCATCGACAATGTCCTCCATCGTGGTAATGCCATCGATTTTTACATTTTTTCGCAGAATCTCATCGCCCTTTGCGTTGTAAATAATCACATCAAATCCGCCGTTTTTGATATTATAAATGGAGTTTGAAAGCACTTGATTTTTGTCAATCGCTAGTTCATCGCTTAATATTTCATTTGTCGCACTTTGGGCATAAACGCCATTTGTCGCTTCGATAAATCCTTGCGCGAAAGTATCCAAAAGATTGATATAATCTTGCAATTTGCCAATTTTCCCGCCATTTTTACCATAACTCACCAAGTCAAGCAACGCACCCGCTTTTCCGCCTACGATTTTATCCGTGATATCCGTGTGCTTATGGTCAAATCCCTTAAAATAAATCGTATATAATCCATCGTCATTATCGCTATTATCCGCCACGAGCGGGTGATGATGGACGCCATCTACGATATTAAATCCACCTGCGATATTTAGCGTGTATCCATAATCAAAGTCGGCATTTTTGGAGTTTAGGCGGGATTGACTTTTTATCTTGTCTTTAAAAACGCTAGAACCGATGAGTTTTGAGAGATTGAACTCTAACTCATCTCGCCTATCGCGGAGTTCATTTGCCTGTTTTAACTCATTTGCATCTTCCATCTCTGCTAATTTGCGGTTAATCTCTGCGATTTGCTTTGCGATGGCATTGATTTCCTCAATCGTCACGCGCAATTCCTCGCTATGCTTTAATTGCAAATTAAATAGGCGATTTCGCGTGTCTTTGACATTTGTGATAAGCGTTTGCGTTTTTTGCGCCAAAACCTGCTTTTGCGCAGAATCTGATGGATTTTTCTCCACATCCTTCCACGCATTGAAATATGCTTCGATATCATTATAAATCCCCACGCCATCGACTTCGGGGAAAAATGCACTCGCCTCACGCAACGCGCTAAATTGCGTGTCGTAGTTTTGCGCATCGCTTGCTGCCTTGCGGTAGCGCGAAAAGGTGAATTCATCGTGGATTCGCTGAATTGTCTCCACATCCACGCCCCGCCCCAAATTATATTTTTGAAAATAAAGCGGAGTTTCAGGCGAAATCACCACCCTTTGGCGCGAGTAAAACTCATCGCTAGCATTTGCGATATTATTGCCCGTCACATCTACCATTAGTTGATGTGCGTGTAATCCCGTGCTAGAAGTGTTTAGCGATGATAGAATGCCACCCATTTTATGCCTCACATCTTATAAAATCCGCGTGATTTGCGCTAATATTGCCATATTTTTGCCCGACTTGATTTGGCATAATCGCCCCCACTAGCGAGTTATAAAACTCACTCACCGCAATGACACTTTTTGCATACGCCTTATTCAAAACCCGCAGTTCCTTTAAACTCGTCCGCATTTCATCGATGATTTTCATCGCATTTTCATCCAAAAGTTCATCAATGCCCTTGTTTGGGTGCTTTGCCATCATCTCACGCATCGCAGAATCTGCCTTTGATTTGTTTATTTTAAAAGATTCAATAAGATTATTTTTTGCGTCTAATCGCGAGAAAATCGCCTCGTGCTTTGCTTTTTTAATATCCTCCATATCCAAAATGCTAATTTCAATAAGTGCCACTAAATCGCTCACTGCGTTTTGCAAATATGAATGTAACATTTTCGTCCTTTTTGGATTCTGCGATTTTGGTGCAGATTCTGCGATTTTCGTGCAGATTCTGCGATAGATTCTGCGTTTTTTGTGCAGATTCTGCGATAGATTCTGCGATTTTCGTGCGATTCGCAGAATCTGATAATTTATCTATAAACCTTCATATCCAAAAGCAAATCTTGTGCCATTTTATCGGCGGTTTTGTTGATATCGATTTTATACGCGCCGTTTTCTACATCTTTTTTAATATTTGTGACTTTATCATTTTGTGTGTCGGTGCTTTTCGCAGAATCTGCGACTTTTTCATTTTGATTATTTGGTAGATTCTGCGTTTGCATTGAGTGCGATGCAAAAGGGGTATTCCTAACTATCATTGCTTAACTCCAAAAAAATATTTTAGATTTTATAATCGACAAAATATTCGAAGTTATTTAAACGCTTTTGAAATATCCTTTAAAAACTGCCCCACATCGTCATAACTCGCATTTCTCGCGCCATCAAACAAACTCATATCCGCATTTGTATAATTATGCAAATGCGCGATAAGAAATGTCATCCCGTATAGAAACACCACAAATGCGACACTTGGGAATATCCAATCTTTCATTTTGCAACTCCATCTATATTTTTTAAAATTTTTATGTATAATGCCAAATTTTATTTAAAAATAAAGGGGCATTTATGGCAAAAATACTACTTTTTTTATTCACACTTACATTCGCATTTGGCGCGACTAGCACGAATAAAATTTGGGATAAAGGGCAAACTTTCTTGCAGTTTTTAGAAGCACATAATATTCCGTCATCGACATATTGGAATCTCCACGCAGAAGATAAGGAACTAACCGCAGAGATTTACGCCGGAGTGCGATATTACACGCTAAAAAATAATGAGATTCTGCTCCAAGCACTAATCCCGCTAAATGACGAAATGCAAATCCACCTTTACCGCGATGGTGGCGAGTATAAAGTGGATTTTATCCCTGTGAAATACTTTAAATCAAGCGCACAAATCGCCATCTCCATCCAAAAGTCCCCATATCAAGACTTATACGAACTCACAAATGACACAAATTTATCAAATGAATTTGTAAATATCTACAAAAACTCCATAAATTTTTCAAAAAGCGTTTTGAAAAATGACAAACTCGCCTTAATTTATGACTACAAATACCGCTTGGGACGCTCTTTTGGCAGTCCGGATATAAAAGCAGCGTTAATTGAGACAAATCGCAAACCAAACTTTCTTTTCGCCCACACAAATGGCAAATATTACGATGAAAAGGGCAATGAAAAGCAGGGATTTTTGCTAGGACTTCCCGTGCCGGGCGCAAGAGTCTCATCGCCATTTTCGCTAAATCGCAAACACCCCATTTTAAAAGTGCGCCGTCCGCATTATGGTATCGATTACGCTGCGCCCACAGGGACGGCAGTTCGCGCCGCTGCGGGTGGCAAAGTCGTCTATGCCGGGAATAAAAGCGGATATGGCAAAGTTGTCGAAGTGGCGCACGACAACGGATTGAAGACGCTCTATGCACATCTAAAAACTTTTAGCGTAAAAAAAGGACAGAAAGTAAAAAGCGGGCAAAAAATCGCGCAAGTCGGCAGTAGCGGGTTAAGCACGGGACCGCATTTGCATTTTGGACTTTATAAAAATAATCGCCCAATAAACCCTGCTTTGAGTATCAAAACAACAAAAAGCATTTTAAACAAAGATGAAAAAAAGGCATTTTTAGCAAACGCAAAGACGCTTGAAAACAAACTCAAAGTCGCCATTATGGAGAATTTCAGCGGAGAAGCACCAAGTTATTTTGCCAAAGTAGCGCAATGATTGACAAAAACAGCATAGAACTCCGCAAATGCGAGGATTCGCGCTATATTGAAGTCTGCGAAATGCACTACATTGAAAACGGCGTCCCCAAACGCTGGGAGGTTGTAAAAAGTAGCGATAGCGTTGCAATTCTGCTCTACAACACAGATTCTGCGAATCTTATCATCGTCCGCCAATTCCGCCCCGCCGTGTTTTTACGCAATAATGATGGCTATATGTTTGAGCTTTGCGCGGGGCTTGTGGATAAAAAAGGCAAGAGTTTAGAGCAAATCGCAAAAGAAGAGGTGCTTGAAGAGTGCGGATTTGAGGCGCAGAATCTACAAAAAATCGCAGAATTTTACTCATCTGTCGGCACAAGCGGGAGCAAACAAAGCGTTTTTTATGCCGAAGTTTGCAACGCTGATAAGCGCACAAATGGCGGTGGAATCGATGATGAGTTTATCGAAATTATCGAAATCCCGCGAGATTCCGCGCTAAAATTTTTGCAAACGCCAAATATCACGCCATCTTTGGGATTTGCGTTTTTGTGGTTTATAAGGGAGAAGTTATGAAAAAAATACTTTTAGCGATATTTGCGCTATTTTTTAGCGCGTGCAATATCGCAGAATCTACGCCAAAAAACTACTCTTTGATAAGTTTGGGAGGCAAAAAAGTGACATTTTCTCAAAAGGAAAATTTACTAAGCGCAAACGGCAATCGCCCTTATTTGCTTCTCTTTTTGAGCTCTTGGTGCGATTATTGCTTGGGACAGGCACAACACATCGCAAATATAAATGCAGAATTTGGCGAGGCAATCAATGTCTATGGGATTTTTGTGGATAAAGATGAGAGCGAAGAGACGCTTAAAAAATTCGCAAGTGATTCGGGCGCAAAATTTGAGTGGTTTTACAATGGCGATATTGCCAAGCTTGTGGAAAATTACCACATTTCGACATTTCCATTTATGCTACTTTATGACAAAAATGGCAATCTCAAACAAAGCTACGATGGGCTAACGCCCGAAGAAATGATTGCATTTGATATAAAACGCATTTTGGGAGAAAAGTAATGTTTTCGTTTTTTAAAAAAATTATGGGGCGAGATTCTGCGGATTCTGCGAATTTGGCATTAGAAATTATCACAAAAGATTTGCTTGAAGAGCGTTTGATTGAGTGCGACATTGAGTATGAAATCATTGAGGGCATTTTAGATTCAAGCGGGGCGAAAATCAAACGAGGCGATTTAGAGGCAAAATTGCGCGGATTTTTGGGCGAAGTGAAAGCGTTGCGTGAGATTCATACCAAACCGCTTGTGCATTTAATATTGGGCGTAAATGGCGCGGGGAAAACTACCACAATCGCAAAATTAGGGCAGATTTACAAAGCGCAAGGGCAAAAAGTTATCTTTGGCGCGGGGGATACATTTCGCGCTGCCGCTGTGGAGCAACTTTGCGCGTGGGGCAAACGACTAGAAATTCAGTGCGTTAGCTCCAAATTTGGCGCAGACCCTGCGGCTGTGGCATTTGATAGCATTAGCGCGGCAAAGTCAAGGGGCGCAGATGTCGCATTTATCGATACTGCGGGGCGATTAGAAAATAAAATCAACTTGCAAAATGAGCTTAAAAAAATCGCAAACACCTGCCAAAAAGGCATTGGCGATTTTTACAAAATCCTAATTTTAGATGGCACACAAGGCACAAGCGCAATCAATCAAGCAAAAACATTCAACGAAATTTTGACGCTTGATGGCATAATCATCACAAAGATGGATGGTTCAAGCAAGGGCGGGTGCATTATTAGCATTGCCAAAAGCCTAAAATTGCCCATTTTGTTTGTCGGCACAGGCGAAGGCGCAGATGACTTAATTCCATTTGATAAAGAATGGTATGTGAAAAATATGATGGATTATGTGTTTAGCGCAGAATCGCAGAATTTAGGCGCAGATTCTGCGAAAATCTAAAAAAAATGGCAAAAGTAAAAAGCATATTTGAATGTCAGCATTGTGGCGCACAAAGCACAAAATGGGCTGGCAAATGCGCTAATTGCAATTCGTGGGATAGCTTTGTAGAGATTAAGCCAAAAGATTTAGAAGTGCTAAAAAAGGGCGAATCGCAAGGCATTAGCGAATCAAAACCCATTGCTTTAAGCGAAGTGCAAATTGATAGTATTTCGCGTTTTAGCAGTGGCGAAGATGAGCTAAATATCGTGCTAGGCGGAGGAATCGTGCCGGGCGGACTTTATCTAATCGGCGGTTCTCCGGGCGTTGGCAAATCAACGCTGCTTTTAAAAACTTCGCTAAATCTAGCGCAAAAAAAATCCGTCCTTTATGTCAGTGGCGAGGAATCAGCTAGTCAGATTCGCCTCCGCGCCGAGCGACTTGGCAAAATATCCAAAAATCTTTTTTTGCTAAATGCCATTGATTTGGAGAGCATTGATGAAAATTTGCGCAGTGGTAAATATGAAGTTTGCATAATCGATAGCATTCAAACGATGTATAGCTCTGCGATTAGCTCTGCGCCGGGCAGTGTTTCGCAGGTGAAAGAATGCACTTTTTTATTGCTCCGCCTTGCAAAAGAGTTGCAAATTAGCATTTTTATCATCGGGCATATCACAAAAGAGGGCTCTATTGCGGGACCGCGAATCTTGGAGCATATGGTGGATTGTGTGCTTTATTTTGAGGGCGACCCGAGCCGTGAGATACGAATCTTGCGGAGCTTTAAAAATCGATTTGGGGCGACAAATGAAGTTGGCATTTTTGAGATGAATGAAAATGGCTTAGTTAGCGCGAAAAACGCTTCAAAGCTATTTTTTAGTCAGCGTGAATCTGTTGTAGGGAGCGCGATTAGCGTGGTTTTGGAGGGTAGCCGTCCTATTGTGCTTGAAATTCAGGCGTTAGTTAGCGAGAGTAATTTCCCGCGCAGAAGCGCCACAGGCTTTGAGCTAAATCGCCTAAATATGCTGCTTGCGCTTTTGGAGCGCAAACTAAATGTCCCGCTTGGGCATTATGATGTGTTTGTGAATGTCGTAGGTGGTATGAAAATAAGCGAGACAAGCGTGGATTTGGCGTTAATCGCGGCGATTATTTCGTCCTACAAAAATCGCCCTTTGAGCGCGAAAAGTGCCTTTATAGGCGAGGTTAGCTTGGTAGGCGATATACGCGAAGTTAGCAATATTGATTCGCGACTAAAAGAGCTTGAATCCTATCAATTCACAAGTGCCATTATCCCCAAAAAGCCCAAAAACGCCTACAATCTCAAACTTTTCAGCGCAAATGATGTAACCAAAATTTTAGAGTGGATGTGATGAGAATTGCGCTAATTTTGATAATGCTTGCCTTTTTAGATTCTGCGCTTTACGCAGAATCTAGCGCAGAATCTAGAAAAACTCGCACCATAAAAACCATAAACACAAAATCACTCAAAAACGCAGAATCTACCAAAAAAATCGCACCGAAATCCGCAGATTCTGCGAAATCTGCGAAAGCAAAGCAAACTGCGAAATCCGCAAAACCCACAGATTCTGCGAAATCTGCGAAATCCGCAAAACCCACCAAATCCGCGCAATCCAAGCAATCCGCAATCAAACAAACCACAAAGATAAAAAAATTAGGTTACCGCAACATCACCATTGACAATATCAAAAAACCCAAAAAAGACGCCATAGACTTCTTTGTGGGGGCGAGTTTTGGCATTGAGTTTGTGAATATGGAGCGCATTTTAGAGGGTGGCAACCGCGCAAAAGAGGGCGCAAAGTCACTGCACGGAAGCGCGTCCTTTGGCATAAAGGGCGGGATTTTGAGCGAGGAAAAGTGGATGGGTGGGCGATTTTACGCCGAAATGTCGTATATGAAAATCCCCAAATTTGATGTGCTAAATGTCGGTGTGGATTTGGATTTGCTAATCAAATATTACGAAGCCAAAGAGTGGAAAATCGGCGGATTCATCGGTGCTGGGGGCGGGATGAATATGGCGTGGGTGGCAGATTCTGCGTTAAACAAAAATGGCGAGAAGGCACTGATTTCGGTGGGGTGGGTGAATTTGGGACTTGCGAGATTTGTATATTACCACCGCACGGGCATTCATAGTGCCGAGCTAAATATCAAAATCACCTATGTGACGCCGACAATCTATTCCCTAAAAGACAAGGCAAGTGGCGTAACCACGAGCTACAAGGCAGGGGCGAGCAGTATGGCGTTTAGTTATGTGTATCAGTTTTGATGGGTGGCAATTTGTGTTTTGGGTAATCATTCCGCAGATTCTGCGAATTTTGGCGCAGATTCTGCGTTTTCGTAGAATCTATCGCAAAAATCGCAGAATCTCCCAAAAATCAACCGCAGATTCTGCGATTTGCGCTAATTTTGCAGAATCTTAAAAATTTCCCCCTCCCTTGCGGAGGGATTTGCATTTCTTTCCCCCTCCCTTGCGGAGGGGGCTAGGGGGTGGGTAAAATAATCCGTCATTGCGAGTCCTTGCCAAAGGCAAGGGCGAAGCAATCCAAATCACGCAAATTTAAAAGAAAATAAAATCAATGTCCCAAAGTTGAATCAATAAATTATTTTAGAAATTAACCACAGATTAAGGTAAGCGATTCGCATTTGATTCAAGATTCGCTGAAATAGATTGCTTCGTTGTTTTCGCTACGCTCAAACTGCCTCGCAATGACGATAATTTCACGCAAAATCTGCGATTCACCTCGCAATGACGGCGCGGAGCAGATTCGCATTACAAAAACCATCGCAATGACGATAAAACCGCAGAATCTCACATTCAATTTTGTCATATTGAGACTTTGAAAAAGTCGAAATATCTCAAAATATTTCAAATAAAAAAGATTCTGCGATTCGCAGAATCTTTGGATTGCCACGAAGTCGCCCAAATGCGACTTCCCGCAACGACGATTCGTTGCACCACTGCATCATTCTATCCCAATCTCTGCGATTTTGGATTGTATTTGCAAGGATTTATGCAAAGTTTTGATTACGCGTTCAAAGTGCGCATAATCGATTGATTCGCCTTTGTGGGATTTCAAATACTTATCCAAAACAGCGTAGCCACCGATTTTATACTCCCACACTTCCGCGCTCACATTGTCAAAATACAAACTTACATTGACAAAAAGCCGTTTAGATTCGGCATTGTAGGCGATTTTTTCTATTTTTTCATTTTTGTCGCTCAAATCGCCAAAAAGCGGTTCGCCAACAGACTCACCGCTCAAATCCACGCGCATTAGGTGCAAATCGACTAGCTCACACCCAAGCGCACTTAATGCCAAAAAGTCTTTTTTGGACTTTACAAATGGCACTTTTGGGAAGTCGATTTTCAAAAAATCCACATATTTTTCTCTGTAATCTTTGTGATATAAAATCGCATAAATGTAGCCTAAAATCTGCTCTGGCGTGAATCTCTCACCATATTTTTTATCCACAAATGCGCGAAACTTAGGCGTAAAGTTTTCGATTTTTGAATCGGATTCGATTAGGTAAAGTGGATAAATATAGCTCCCGCTACCTGTCAAATGCAAATCAATGACATTATTTGCTACAAAAATATTGTCAATTTGTTGCAATTTGCAACCCCTATCGCACACTAGCCCAATATTGTTATTTTGTGGATTGCCACGATTTGCCTTTGGCAAATCTCGCAATGACGAATCGGAGGGCAAAAAATGCTTCATTACTTCATAACGCGGTCTGCCCAAAAATCCACTAGATTGTGAAGTGTAATAAGTCCAGCGAAAATCAAATGGGCGATAGTGAACCTTTATGTAATTATTTGGGTTATTGTTTGTTTTTTCTAAATCATTTTTAGCTTTTTGAATCTGCCAAACACTTTTAGAATCATCGCCAAAATCAAATTCTTTTCGTGCGGATTCGCAATCCAAATTCATAAATTTTGTAATGTTGTTTTTGAGTTCTTGCAAGGATTCTTGCGAATCTGATTTTGAAATGCAAAAACTATCTTTACCGCTTGTAATGCCCACATTCGATAGCTTGAAAATATCCTTTACGCTTATGCCCTTTTCATATTCAGCGCGTAAGGATTCATTTTGCGGGATAAAGAGATAAAATGGTGCTTTTGGTGCAAGTTCGCTCCACGCGATAGATTTAAGAGAGTTGCCTTGCAAAAAGGCGTATTTGTCCTTGCGTCTGCCGTATAGGTCGTAATGATAAAGTCGCGCTAATTTATCGTCATATTCAGCCTTTTTCCTATTGTCATTCTGAGCTTTCGTAGAAAGCGAAGAATCTCTATCATTTGATTTTTGAGATACTTCGCTACGCTCAGTATGACAAATAATAGTGGATTGCTTCGTTGTGTTCGCTTCGCTCACACTGCCTCGCAATGACGGGGCGGGTGTGGATTGCTTCGATTCACTGCGTGAATCTCGTAATGACGAATCAAGGCTTTTGGATTCGCCACTTGCAAGGGAGGGGCTTTTTGATTCGCCTTGCAATGACGGATTGTTTTTCGCGCCTGTTTTTACAAACACACTGATACACACGCCTTGCATAATGTCAAAGACATTGTCATCTTTGTTGCCATCGGGGGCGACTTCTTTTTTGCGTGCGTTGCCGTGCAAATCCACAATGTAGATTTTATCAAAGGTGTTTAGCAAATGATAGCGCATACCGCGAAATGTGGGATTGTCTAAAAAGCTATTGTTGCTAATAATGGCGATAATTCCGCTCTCTTGGGCTTGTATCTTACTCTCGGCAAAGCGGATAAATTTCACATAATCATCTAAAAGCCACTTGGGCGTTTTCTCATTTTGCAATTTACGCGCTTCATAAATGCCTCTAAAATCCTTTTGCTTTGCCTTGTCATTTGGGTTTGCAAAATAGGATTTTATGATGCGCTGTGCTTCGCTGTTTAGATTCGCGCTATTTGGCTCTAAACCATAGGCGATTTTGACTTCGTCCTCATATAATCCTTTGTTTGCACTAGCTCCGCTGTATGGAGGGTTTCCTGTAATTATCAAAATGCGCTTTTCTTTGAGAGTTTGCGCTTCTAAAAACTCATTGGCTAGTTCATACATTCCTGCAATAAGGTTTGATTTTTCGTTTTGCTCATCTTTGGCGGATTTGGCGTAGATAGTGTTGGTAAGCAAAATATTAAGCTTTTCATTATCGCTTAGAGGGGCGTTAAACTCTTCTTTGAAAGATTGTGAGATTTTAAGATGCGCGATTGTGTATGGCGCGATTAAAAATTCAAAGCCACTGAAACGATTTAAGAGATTTTTTGGTTTATAATGGAGCGAATTTTGCGGAGTGGATTGCAACGCCTTGCGAAATGCTTGTAGTAAAAATGTCCCTGTGCCTGTGGCAAAATCTAAAAGCGTGATAGTGTCGTTTTCAAGCGCACTGCCTAGCCCTTTTGATTCGCCAAAGTCGCTTTTAAGCGTGTAATCAATCGCATTTATGATAAAGCTCACAACCGCAAATGGCGTATAATACACGCCACGAAGTTCGCGCAAATGCGGGTCGTATTGAGAGAGAAAAGTCTCATAAAAATGCAAATATGGGTCTTTATGCAAATAATCGCCAAGTAAATCTTTATCCGCGATTTTGTTTAGCTCTAGCGTGATTTGGGCTGGGTCAATGTGATTTATAATGCTTAAAATCTCTTTTATAAGCCATTTTAGCGAATCTAACTCATCTAAATTATCCAAAAATCCGCTCATAGCGCGAATCAGCGGAAAGGATTTGGGGATAAACTTTTTGGCATTGTATAAATCGATAGATTCGCCCTGCGAGTCGTTTAGCCGTGCTAAAAAGAGCGCGTAAGTGAGCGTTTGAGCGAAACTATCGCAAAAGGACTCAAAATCCAAATCCTTGTATAAAATATCTCTAAAATTTTGGTAAAGCGTGGAGATTTGGGGATTTTGCGGGTTTTCTATGAGATTGTCTTTGATAAGGCGTGTGCGCTGTGCTAGGGCGTTTGCAAATTCTAGGGCGGTGTTTATGGACTTTGGAGTTGCGCTAAAAAAGAGTGCGAAAAAATCTAAGATTTCGCTTTGCTTTGTTTCTAGGGCGGATTTGTTTTTGAGCGTGGATTGAATCTCATTTAGGGCGCAAATGGTGATTTCTTTGGTGATGATAATTTTGCCTTTGTCATCTTTGGCGATGCGCAAAAAGCGTAGATAGTCTGTGAGAATGAGATTGTCGCTTAGCGTGAGATATTTGGCGATTTGGGCTTTTGGATTTGCGTTTGATTTGTCGATGAGTTCGGCTAAATCCGCATTCACGCGCTTATTTTCAATGTAGCCTAGTGATAAGCCGTTTTGTTGAATGAGAAAATCAGGCGCACCTGCCTTGTTTTCGCTTTTGTCATTGTTTGGCTCGTGGATAATGGCAATTTTGCTAAAATCCTTGTGGCTTTGGGTGAGATTCTCCAAAATCACCTTAAATAAATTCTCCAACGCGCTTCGGTGTGTGTGCTCTTTGTCAGATTCGCTAATGTTTTGAATCGCGTGTAAATAATCGCTTAAAAAATCCATAGAGTGCCTTTAAGATTCGCTTTAAAATTTGCAAAAACTTTGCAAAAAATAAGAGTGCGATTATAGCATTTTTTGTGAATGATTTTTGGGTGAATCTGTAAATAGATGATTGCTTCGCTTTGTTCGCAAACTTTATGGATTGCCACGAAGTCGCCCAAATGCGACTTCTCGCAATGACGGATTTTTATTTTTTGGATTGCTTCGTTGCACTCGCTTCGCTTCGTGCGCCTCGCAATGACAAAAATCCATCGCAGATTCTGCGATTTTCGTGCGAGATTCTGCGATTTCGTAGAATCTATCGTAAAAATCGCAGAATCTCCCAAAAATCCACCGCAGATTCTGCGATTTGCGCTAATTTTGCAGAATCTACCCCCACTTCGTCATTGCGAGACTTGCTTGCAAGTCGTGGCAATCCAAGATTCTGCGATTTCGCAGAATCTAATTGCGAAAATTACCCACCCCCTTAATCCCCCGCGCGCATTTGGGAGGGGGAAATTTTAGATTCTTCGCTCGCTTCGCTCCCTCAGAATGACAATTTTTTTTGGCAGATTCTGCGTTTCATAGACTTTCCAAAAATCCTTCAATGTCTCAAAAAATATTCGGCGATTTTTTTGCTGTCGTTTGTTTGCGTGAGAGATAAAGAGAGCAAAATCCGTGCTTTTTGCGGGGATAAGTCCCGCGCGGAGATGAAATCCAAATCATCCACTTTGACAAATCCGCTTTTCACCCGCGAGGCGATGACTATTTTTAGTCCTTTTTTTACGAGCGATTTTAGCGCGTTTTTATGCGCGGAGCAAATGCTTCCGGCGCCGCTGCAAGCGATTATTATGCCTTTTGCGCCGTTTGCAAAAAGTGCCTTTGCGGAAATTAGCACTCCATCGCCTGCGTAACTGCAAAGCACATCGACTTTTGGCAGAGTTTTGCGCTTTGCGATATTAAATGCGGGCGATTTCGCGCAAGTCCCTAAAATGCGACTAAAAATCGCCTCCCCATCCACAAAGCACCCCATTTCGCCAAACTCAAAGGCATTCACATTCATCGTGTGCGTTTTTTGCACATCCCTCGCGCCAAAAATCCTATCATTCATCGCCACCATCACGCCACTTGCGCGTGGATTTGCCGCCAAAGCAACGGCATTATAGAGATTTCGCCCTCCATCGCTACCACTTGCGCCAAAGGGGCGCATTGCCCCCGTTAGCACGATGGGTTTATCGCCCTTCATCACCAAATGCAAAAAATACGCACTCTCTTCCATCGTATCCGTCCCGTGAGTGATAACCACGCCATCGACATTTTTTAGCGCATTTTCGCAGTGCGCTGCGAGTTTTAGCAACGCCCTATCATCAATCTCGCAACTATCGATATTTGCGACTTGCTTAAATGTGATTTGCGCAAGATTTTTGATTTCTTTTGTGGCGTTTATTAGCGTCTCAATGCCAAAAATACCTGCTTTATATTTCGTGGTGGTAAAAATATCATCTGCTTTACCTGCTATCGTCCCGCCTGTGGCAAGAATCGCAATCTTTGCCAAATCCCTAAATGCTCCACTTTTCACATAAACTTTTGGAGAGTTCATCGCTGTTTTTAAACTGCGTTGCCTTAATAATGCTTAAAAACCCATCCACCGCGCTTTTAAAGTCATCATTGATTATCACAAAGTCAAAGTTTTCTATGCTTTTGATTTCATCGCTCGCAGTTTTCACGCGCCCTTTAATCACCTCCGCAGAATCTAGCGCACGACTTTTTAGTCTCGCCTCTAATTCCGCCAAACTTGGCGTAGTGATGAAAATCGAAGTGGCATTTGGATAATGCGCCTTTATCGCCCTCTGCCCTACCACATCGATATCAAACACAATGATTTTCCCCTCTGCCCTTGCCTTTGCAACCTCGCTTTTTGGCGTCCCATAATAATTATTATGCACCCTCGCCCACTCTACAAACTCGCCCTTTTCTATCCCGCACTCAAACGCCTCAACGCTAATAAAATTATAATGCACCCCGCAAATCTCGCCATCTCGCTTTTGGCGCGTGGTGGATGAAATCGAAAAGTAGAGATTTGGCATTTGCCTAAATGCTTCCTTGCAGAGCGATGACTTTCCCGCACCGCTCGGACCTGAGATGATTATCATTTTTTCGTGGGGAAAGTGATATTGATTGTGATTTGAACGCCACTTAATAAATCGCGGAGTTTATCGATGGGGAAAGTTTTGATAATCTCTGCTAAGTCCAAATTATCGCCGATTGTGATTTGCCTATTTTGCGGGATGGATTGTGCGTTAAAATTCTGCGGATTTTGCGTGTTTTGGGGATTTTGCGATGGATTTTGCGTGAAATTTTGCGGAGCAGAATCTGCGAAATTTTGCGGATTTTGCGTGAAATTTTGCGCCAAAATCGCAGAATCTCCCACATTTGGCATCGCAGAATCTTGCATAAATTCACTCCCTTCGCCAAATGTCGCAATCGCAGAATCTGCCAAAATTTCACTTGTCGCAGAATCTCCCCCAAATTCTCGCACTTCGCCCTCGCCAAGTGCCTCGCTTAACGCCTCTTGCGTGAGTGATTGCAACTCATTATTATTCATCGCAACGCTATTTGCGGAAAAATCATTTGCCGAAAAACTAGCAGGAAAATCAGCGGAAAAGTCAGCAGGGAAATCGCCACCTTGCGGAGCATTCGCCGTCTCATCCAAAATGCCATTTATCGCATCAATCTGCTCCCTATCCAAAACCTTTGGCGACTTATCCTGCAACGCCCGCTCTTGCAATAGCAAAAGTGCCTCATCATCGAGTTTTTCTAACTCGCTTTCACTCAAATCATTGATATCCTTTATCTCGCCACTCTCATCGATTGGCAGTCCTAGCATATTGTATTGCTCTTGCGTGAAATCCGCCTGTAAGTCATCCATCTGAAAATTCGGCGAAATGGACTGCATTTCGGCATTTATGCCTTGTGAAAAAGTGGCGTTGAAATCATCATTTATCTCCATCTCGCCTTGCTTTGGCGCAGAATCTAGCGCAGAATCCGCCTCATTTGTGAGATTTTCATCAAACGCGCTAATGTCTAAATTACTCAAAATCTCATTTGCGTTTTTTGGCGGTGTGATGGTGGTTTGCGCTTCGTTATCAATCGCGCTAATCCCGCCTAGCGCGTCCAATCCATCCAAATTTTCATCCTTTAACTCATCGAAATTAAAGTCGCTAAATTCGTCTTTTGCGCTGTTTTGTGGGGTTTCTTGTGAAATTTCTTGCGGAGTTTCTTGTGGGGTTTCTTGCATTCCGCTTGGCAAATCTATCTCAAAATCATCGTTAGATTCTGCGCCAAAAGATTCTGCGCTAGATTCTGCGCCAAAGGATAAATCAAAATCTTCGTCATTTGCTTTGTTTGCGTCATTTGCGTCATTTTTTGCTTCGTCTTTGAAGTCGAATGCAAAATCATCGTTAGATTCTGCGAATTCTTTTTGTGGCGTAGAATCTGCCTTTTTTGGTGCGGGTTTTGGCGTAGATTCTGCGTTTTTTGGTTTTGGCGCAGAATCTGCTTCAACTTTAAGGGCGGACTTTTCCGCCAAATCCGCAGAATCTTTTGCATTCGCAGAATCTTGCGTCTTTTTGGGTTCTTTTTTAGCGAAAATATCGCCGCCGATTAGTCCTTTTTTGCGTTTGCTTTTTTCCTCGTTCAAAATCTCATCTTGCAGTGCCATCACCGCGCTAAAATCAATGCCGTGCGTATCGTTGCTACTATTATAAAAATTCCCGCCTTTGTCGGCGAGTGCTTTGATATTATTGATTTGCGCTTCTGCTTCCTCTAAAATATCCGCAGAATCTACATTCGCTTTTGGCGCAGAATCCGCGCTAGTTTTTTGCGCCAAATCCGCAGAATCCGCCAAATCCGCAGAATCCGCCAAATCCACCGCAACTTCGCTAGATTCTGCGTTTTCTATCTCAATATCACTCATCGGCGGGACATCCAGCGAAATATCAAGCGGGGGAATTTCGCTATCCTTCACTCCGCTTAAAAATTCATCCTCACTATCGCTAAATTCATTCAAATCAATATCGCTGTTTGGATTCTGCGAAATGTCCTGCGTTGCGGCGTTTGAGAGCGAAATATCGCTACTTTTTTCTTTTTTCATAACTTCATAAATATCAGTCGGCAAAAAAGGTTTGCGGATATAACTATCAAATCCGCTAACAAGCGCAGAATCTTTTGATAAAATAATGCAAAACTTCGTAGTTATCATTTTATTTCTAAAATTGCTTATATCGCCACTGCCAAGCACGCCATCATCGACAAAAATGCAGTTGTAGTCCTCTTTTAGCGGGATTTGACTTATCGCATCGATTACATCGAGTTGTATTGCCGCCTTTTTTGCGGTGATATTGAAAATCTTTCTAACGGCATTGTTAGTATTTACGAGCAAAAACTTCATTTGCGATGTCCTTTGAAAATAAAATTTCGCATTCTATCTAAATTTATATTAGAATTGCGAAAAATTTTTATAAGGTTTTTGAGATGAAAAAGATTGTATTTTTGTTTATTTTTGGGGCGATATTTTGCAGTGCAGAATCTTTGTATTTTATGCCCTATGACGCGAAAAATGCGGTGAATGCGCTAATTAGCGAGATAAAAAACGCAAAAAGCGAAGTGAAAATCGCCATTTATAGTTTCACAAATAAAGAGATTGCAAAGGCGATTAGAGATAGCGCGAAACGGGGCGTTTCCTTCAAAATCATCTTTGATAAAAAGCAGGGCAAGGATAATCGCTCGCAAATTGGATATCTTGGGAAGTTTAAAAATGTCGAAGTTTGCACACTGCAAGGCAAAAATAACGGCAGATATAGCGGAATTATGCACAATAAAATCGCGCTAATTGATAAAAAAAGCATTATTTTTGGTTCGGCAAATTGGAGCAAAAGCGCATTTGAGGTGAATTACGAAATGATGATAATTAGCAAAAATATGGATTTTATCGCAAAGGGCGAGGAATATTTGGATAGATTACTTGGCGAATGTAAGAAATTTTAGGGAGGTTGCGTTTGAAAAATAGGGCATTTTCTAGCGTATTTTTTATTATTATTTTGCTTGGAGTTTGCATTTTTATCGCAAATAAATATTTGGCACATATCGAGACAAACGCCGCAAATCGCTATCTTTCCACTCTTCAAAGCGAACTAAACGCACACAAAATCACTCTAAATTTCACTCCAATAAATTGCGCGGGATTTATAAAGCACACCTGCGAAAGCAAGCAAATCACGCTAGATTCTGCGAATTTTGGCGCAGAATCTAAGCAAATAATTTTACAAAATGCAAAACTTGCAATCAAAAGTTTAGGACTTGATAATATCGTAGCAGAGGCAAAAATCGGCGATATTTCGCAGAATCTAATTTTGCTCCCCAAAAATCTCACCTACAATCTCGCGCTAAAAAAGGTAGATTCTGCGCTAGGATATGTGATGGTGGAGCGGAGATTTGATTTTAGCGTGGGAAATATCGCAGGGCGCGTGAATTTGGCGATTTTGGTAAGGGATAGGCGATTTGCAAATAAGAGCATTTTCTATTTGATAAAAGAGTGGTTTGACGCGGAAACGCCGAGTTTTTATGAATATAGTTTGGAGAATTTGGAGGTGGATTTGCTGGCGAAAAATGCGGTAGATTCTGCGATTTTTAAGAAAAATGAAGTGGCGGTGGGGGCGATTTTTGATAGTCTTAAAAATCCGCACTTTGCCCCACTAATCGACGCTACAAAGGCACTTATAAATAATGAGCGCAAAAATCTCCATTTTAAAATCACTCGCAAAAACGCGGATTTGAAGTTTTTCCATACGCTTTCACAAAAAGCAGGGCATAAGAAATTAAGCGAGATTGGCGAGATTTTGGCGTCTGTGGATGAGAGTTACGAAGTGAAATTGCGGTAGATTCTGCGAAATTTGGCGCAATTTTGCAGAATCTAGTGCGTTTTTTGCCGTCATTGCGCTAGATTCTGCGTTCGCAGAATCTAAAATACCCCTCCCTAAATCCCTCCCGCAAGGGGAGGGACTTATTTTTATTCCCCCTCCCTTGCGGAGGATTTTTGTTTTTCTTTCCCCCTCCCACCTCTTTTTTTTGCGGAGGATTCACACAAAGATTCCCCCTCCCTTGCGGAGGGGGTTAGGGGGTGGGTGAGATTACAAAAACTATCGCAGATTCTGCGATTTTGCCGTCATTGCGGTAGATTCTGCGATTTATGGTGCAATTTTGCAGAATCTAGTGCGTTTTTGCCGTCATTGCGAGACTTGACGCAGTCAAGTCGTGGCAATCCATAAAATTTGCGAACAAAGCGAAGCAATCATCTATTTTTAAATTATGGATTGCCGCGCTCACTTCGCTCACTCGCAATGACGAATCGCGCGGGTAGATTCTGCGAATTTCGCAGAATCTTAATTAAATTTTCGCCAAATCCTACAAAATCTCGCGCAATTTATTTGCTTCGCTCATCCACGCGCTTAATTCATCGAATCTATCGCGCTCAATCATCTCTTTCGCGCTTTTTAGCTCACTCTCAAAGCTCTTTATCGCTTCTAAAATCTTGCTTTTATTTTGCCTAGCAATCGCACTCCACATCACCCCGCTACTCTTTGAAATCCGCACCATACCGCGAAATCCGCCACCGGCAACCGCCACAATATCCTGCGCCTTTTCTTGTTTTAGCACGGAATTTGCAAGGGCATAGCTCAAAATATGCGGTGCGTGGGAGATAAACGCCGTGTGCTTATCGTGACTTTGGGCGTCCATTTTGATGATATTGCACTCTAAATTTATGCAAATCTCACGCGCCAAATTCACCTGCGACTCGCCACTTTTCTCAATATCCACAAAAATCATAATTTGATTTTTATACAAATCTTTAAAGGCGGCTTTGGGACCGAAATTCTCCGTGCCACACATTGGGTGAAGCGAAACGAAATTTTTGCGAAATTTTTTAGGGATAGAGCGCAGAATCTCGCCCTTTACGCCACCAAAATCAATGATTGTTTGGTGCGCTTTAAGCGACTTGATACCCTTAATAATCTCCACAATCGAATCCACAGGCACACACAAAAACACAATGTCGCATTCAAAAACGCCCTGTAAATCAAGGCATTCATCAACTAGCCCAAGTGAAAGTGCCTGACGGCGGTGAATGGGGTTGCTATCATCACCGATAATCATTTGTGCAATGCGTTTTTCTTTGAGGGCGAGTCCGAGTGAGCCGCCCATAAGTCCCAAACCAATAATCCCTATTTTCATTTTTTTTAAGTCCTCCGTTTTGGCAATTTGTCTTTGGGTAGTCATTTCGCAGATTTGGCGAATCGCCACAAGGCACGGACGCAAAGTCCGCTATCCTTGTGTCGATTCGCCAAAAACCACAAAAGCACTACCGCAAAATACTTCGATTGTGATTGCGCTATCGCGAATCAAATTGCAAAATTTTTGTCATTCTGAGCGAGTGCAACGAGCGAAGAATCTCTTTTGTTTTGAGATATTTCGCTTCGCTCAATATGACAAAAAATTCTCCCCCTCCCTTGCGGAGGGGGATTAAGGGGGTGGGTAGATTCACACCGCAAGATTCACGCAAACTTTCACAATCAAATCAAATTTAATATTATACCCACAATTTTTGAGTATAATTCGCATTTTAATCTTAAAATTAGGCATTTTATGAAAAGATTTTTTATATTTTTTGCGCTGTGTGCGCTATTTATCGCAGAATCTAACGCCAAATCCATTAGCGAAATCAAATACAGCGGATTAGTGCGTATGTCGCCCCTAATCGCAAATGAAATCGCCAAAATCAAAACAGGCGACAAACTTAACGCAAAAGCCGTAAATGACGCAATTTTAGCGTTTTACAAGCAAGATTATTTTGATGATGTTAGCGCGGAGTTTGAGCACGGGGTGCTTACATTTCACTTCAAAGAAAAGCCCAGCATAAATAATATCGAAATTAAAGGCTTTGGAAGCGAGAGTGAGACGGAGGATATGAAAAAATCACTTGGCATTAAGCGCGGGGATACTTATGATATTTACAAAGAAAAACTTGCCAAAGCCGAAATCATAAACGCGCTTGAAACAAAGGGGCTTTATGGCTCTGTGGTTGAAGTGAGCGCAACGCGAATCGAAGATTCGATGAATCTGCTTTTTGATGTCAATAAGGGCGAAAAAATCATCATTCGCAAGTCCTATTATCAAGGCGCGACTCTGGATAAGGACGATTTGGAGGGATTTAGTGCAAATAGAGAGCGACATAGTTGGCTTGGGTGGTTGCCGTGGTTTCCTAGTGGCGAAGTGCGCCTAAAAGAGTTAGAATACGACAATTTGCGAATCCAAGATGTCTATATGCAGCGCGGATATTTGGACGCAAGTGTCTCCCCCGGGCTTTTAAATGCGGATTTTACAAATTTCAACGCTTCTTTGCTCTACAAAGTCGTGGAAGGCGAGAGATACAAAGTCAGCGACATTATCATCGCAAAGGCAGATGATTTTGAAAATGTCTTTGATATTGATGAACTTGAAGGGCTATTAAAAATACAAAAAGATGAATATTTCAATATCCAAACAATGCGAAATGACATAGAGATTCTAAAATCTCACATTATGGACAAAGGTTACGCATTCGCGGTAATTAGCCCTGATTTGGATAAAGACACCGAGCATAAGCAAGTCATTGTGAAATACAATATCACGATTGGCAAAGAAGTGCATATAAATGACATTACGATTACGGGAAACACCGTTAGTAGCGATAGAATCGTCCGCAGAGAGCTAATAATTGCGCCCGGGGATACTTATAGCATTACGAGCATCCGCAAAAGTGAAAACGCACTGCGCCGTAGTGGCTTTTTTGACAAAGTCAATATCAGCGAGATTCGTATCGATGAATCTTCGATGAATCTACTTGTCGAAGTCAGCGAGGGGCGCACGGGCGAAGTTATGGCAGGAATCGGCTATGGAAGCTATGATAAATTTATGATAAATGGCTCATTGCGTGAGCGCAATCTCTTTGGCACAGGCATTGGGGTTAGCTTTCAAATAAATTGGAGTAAATACAATCAGCTTTATAATGTTGGGCTTAGCAACCCGCGAATCTTTGATAGCGAGTATAGCGCGAGTATAAATGTATTTCATAGCTATTATGAAAGCTATTACAGCAGGTATGATGGCTTGTATAGTGGCGATACGAACTATGTCGAAAATACCACAGGATTTAATATCGGCGTAGGGCGCAATCTCACAGATGAATTAAGCGCGAATCTAACCTATGGCTTTTCAGTCTCCACCTTTGGCAAAATCTCACACAATGTCGGCTATGATAAATATTATCCGCAAAATGGCATTTGGAAAAGCTATTTAACACCCGGACTTTACTTTGATAACACCGATGACTACTACTTCCCCAAAAATGGCGTGATAGCGCAAATCAGTAGCGATTTTATGGGGCTTGGTGGCAATGCGAGATATGCGAAGCTATATGGCAAAGTGGGGCTTTATTACCACTTGCGAAATTTGATAGATTTTGATGTGATTTTGCGATATAAGGCACAGATTGGCGCGATTTTCGCCTACAAAAAGAGCGAAGAGCTGATGAAAAAAGACCAAGTCACAGGCGTGCCAATTACTGATAGATTTTATTTAGGCGGGATTGGCACGGTGCGTGGGTATAATAGCTCGCAGGTAAGCCCGTTTGAGCCTGATGATAGTTGCTATGGTAGGCGATGTTTGATTGGCGGAAATTATATGTTTTCAAATAGCGTGGAGATTAGCTTTGGGCTGATTGAGGCGATAAATATGCGATTGGCGGGATTTTTTGACTATGGAATGGTGGGGCGAGATAAGTTTAATGAAATTTATGTGATGAGCGCGGGACTCGCAATCGAGTGGATTTCGCCCATCGGACCGCTTGTATTTGTCGTGCCATTTGCGATAAATCCACCGGATAATTTTAAAGATGAAGTATCAAAATTTGAATTTACGATGGGCACGCGATTTTAGTAATGTTTGACTTAACCACCCCAGAAGAAGAGCTTAAAAACAAAGTCGCAGTAGAGTTTTTCGCAGACTTTGATACAACAGAGCGCACAAATAATATTGACTTTATGGTAGCACTCAAAAACCAGCCCATCGATAGAAAAAACTACTACCTTTGGGCGGAAGCAAAAAAGGGCAACAAAAGCGACATTTACGCAAGTATCGTGCAACTTATTTTAACCATTGGCAAGGCAAATGGTGAGATAAAGTCCAAAAAACTCCGTGCGCCTAGCTTTTTTGGTGCGTTTGATGCGCAGAGATTCGCCATTTTGCCTTATTCGCAGATTATGAGCGTTTTTACGCAAAGTGATTTTAATTGGAGCGTAACGCCTAGTAATCACGAATCAAGCGAGTTTAAGCAACTTTACGCAATGATTAAAGAGACGCTAGAAAGTGAAAGTTTAATCTTTGATTTTGACAAGCATAGCGATGAATTGCGCGAATTTATACGCGAAAATTTTACGCTTAACAATGCCAGCACTACAAAGATTCAAATCAACAAAAATAACCTTAAAAATGTCTATTTGGATTGGGTAGAGATTGTAAAGCCTACCATTAGTTGCGCGTGGGAGCAAGAAAAGCCCGATATTATCGATGCGGACTTTTTTATCGCGGATTTGCTAAGTCGCAACAACAATACAGAGGAAATCCGCGAAAATCTGCGAATCCTACTTCAAAGCGATAGATACAAAGTCAAAGGCGAAATGTTAAAATTAGGGCGAATCAAAGATATTTTTGAGGAATTTTATTTTAGCGACAATCAAAAAGCACACAAAAGATTTTGGAATCTCTACGAACGCCCACCAAAAGATGAGATTCAAGACTATATCATTTCACGGCGCGATTTGCTAGTCCCACAAGACATTAGAGAGCGTAAAGGGGCATTTTTCACCCCGCGAATGTGGGTAAAAAAAGCGCAACTTTATTTAGAAAAATCGCTTGGCGAATCGTGGCAAGATGAGTATTACATTTGGGATTGTGCGGCAGGTAGCGGGAATCTGCTAATTGGGTTAAATGACAAATATAGGATTTTTGCCTCCACGCTTGATAAAAGCGATGTCGATGGTATGATAGATAGAATACGCGATAACAAATTAGATTTGCTTGAAAACCACACATTTCAATTTGACTTTTTAAACGATGAATTTTTTGACAAAGTCGATAAAAGTGGCAAGATTGTCGCAAAATCCAAATTACCCGATTCGTTGCAAGAGATTTTGAGAGATGAATCTAAAAGGCAAAAATTGGTGATTTTTATAAATCCGCCGTATGCGGAGGCAGCGTCATCTACCACACCTTCGGGCACGGGAGCAAATAAAATCGGCGTTGCAACTGACAATAAAACTTATGAAAAATACAAAAGCGATTTAAGCAAAGCAAGTAACGAGCTTTTCGCGCAGTTTTTTATGCGAATCTACAAAGAGATTCCAAATTGCATTTTGGGGAGTTTTTCCACGCTAAAATATATAAATTCATCAAATTTTATAGCATTTCGCAAAATTTTTAAGGCAAAGTTTTTAAAAGGATTTGCCATTCCAGCTTGGACTTTTGATAATGTCAAAGGCGATTTTCCTATCGGCTTTATCGCGTGGGATTTGGGCAATAAGCAAACAATCAAAAAATGCAAAATTGATATGTTTAATGAAAACAATAAAAAAATCCACGCGAAGCGATTTTATGCTTTGAGAGAAAATGATAAAACTATCAATGATTGGATTAAGGATTATAGCAAACATAAAGGTAGCCAAATCGGGCTTATGGTAAGCGTCCCGCCTATGTTTCAAACGCAACAGCGATTGGCGTTTTTATCCAAAGCACAAGCAAGGTATTGCATAGAGATTACAAAATATAATTTAATGCCATTTTGCGTATATTTTGCCGTAAGACACGCGATTAAACATTCGTGGATAAATCACGAGGATAGATTCTTGTGCCCAAATAAAAAATGGCGAGGTGATAGCGAATTTCACAATGACTGCCTTGCTTATGCCCTATTTCACGGCAAAAATCGCATTTCAAGCAATGACATAGATTCTGGCGAAAATCACTTTATCCCATTTAGCGAATCACAAGTGGGTGCAAAAGAAAGATTCAAAAGTCATTTTATGTTTGAATTTATCAATGGCAAGGTAAAAAATGGGACTTTTGAGGATTGCTTTATCCCTGAATCGCCACTAATTTTTAGCGCAGAAGCAAAGGCAGTTTTTAGCGCAGGGCGTGAGATTTGGCGATATTACCACGCGCAAATATTTAATGATTCGCAAAAGCCATACAATGCAAATGCAAGTTTGTATGACATAAAAGAGTATTTTCAAGGACGAGGTGAAAATGGCAAAATGAACGCAAAAAGCACCGATTCGCACTACAATGAGCTAATCGCAAATTTACGAATCGCCCTAAATACCCTTGCAACCAAAATCGAACCAAAAATCTATGAATACGAATTTTTGAGAGAATAAGCGCATATTTTGGCTAAAAGGCACACTCATTTCACGCGCGGTGTTATATTTTAGCACAAGCAAACTCCATATCCACGCCATATTTTGTCATATTCACACCTTCAAGTTTTAGTAATTTTATTTTTGTTTCTATCCCGCCAGCATATCCCGTGAGTTTGCCATCTGCGCCTACAACCCTATGGCAGGGGATAATGATAGAAATGGGATTGCGCCCCACCGCGCCACCGACTGCTTGAGCCGACATACGCGCTTTGCCTTGCTCTTTGGCGATGATTTTTGCCACCTCGCCGTAAGTATAGACTTTGCCATAGGGGATTTTGCAAAGTATTTTCCACACCCTTTGCCTAAAATCATTGCCATTTGGAGATAGCGAAAGCTCCGCAATATCTGGCTTTTTACCACTAAAATATCTATCTAACCACTTTTTAGTTTTGGCAAAAATAGCAAGATTATCATTTTTAATCATTTCGCCTTTAATCGTGTCGCAAAAATATTTCTGCCCCTTAAACCAAAGCCCTACGATATTTTCCCTATCATCGCAAGATAGCGTGATATTGCCAAGTGGCGAATCATAATGCGTTTTAAAATACTGCATTTTAGCTCCAAAATTTTTGGCATTATACACAAAACCGCGTAGATTATGCGTTTCGTGCTAGATTCTGCAAATCTCTAATTCACCCACTTTTCTACCACAGGTATTGCAGCTAAAATCGCGCCAAGTGCGGATAAAATGCCGATTATTCCCATTGCGATATTAAATCGCCTACTTTCTTTCTCTTTCATATCATCGCCCAAAATCTGCGCCATTTGCGCGATGATTTCTTTTAATTCATCGTGGGTTTGCGCCACTCTGTAAAATTCTGACATTTTATACCAAATATGTTGCAAAAATACATTTTGCAAAATGGGCAAATTGCGATAATATTGCAAGTCAAAATCGCATATTTCTTTATAGCATTCTCGCAATTTTTTTGAATCATTGCCATTTTCTCGCGCTATTTCTTCTAATTTTTGCATTTCGATTATGTAACTTTGGGCAAGTATAAAAATATTTAGCAAACTTAAAATACTCTCGCTATTGTCGGTTAAATCGCTATTTGTTATCCACATATTTTGCGAATCTAACTTTATATTCAAATCATTGCTTTCATAAATATCTTTGACTTTATCCGCCTTAAAATTTTCATCTTTTTGCAAATCGATAATTTTGCGCTTTTGGATAATGCTAAAAGTGTCTATATCATTCTCGCTGTTTTGGTTATTTGATTCGTATTTTTTTACCATAAAATAACGATTTTTAAAAATCTTATAAAAAGCAAAGTCCCACGATTTTTCATCGCCACTTATTAGATTGTCATTTTCGTCATATTTTGCTAAATAGATTGTAATTTCTTTTTTGATATTTGCTGGTAGCCATTTTGCATAAGATTCCTTAAATGCAATAGATTCAAATGCTTTATTTGGCATATCTTTTTTGTCAATTTGGCTAATGATAAAATTATCAAGCTTTTTGCTATTTTTTGCGTTTGCTTCGCTAGATTCTAATGCGCTACCTTTGGTAATATTTTCTTTGTCGCAAAAGCTAGAAAATCTCCACGATTTCAAAAAATCAATTTTTAGTGATTTGGTATCGGCAAATGCTCTTTTTGCATTGCGAACTTTGCCTAGCTTTGTGCCCCACGCACTTAAATTTTGATTGAAAGATTCGGCACCATTAAATAGTCTTTGCATATAGCACACATTTGCGACATTCCAAGCTTCAAGTGGCTGATTAAAGGATTTTGCACCCGCAAACATATCCTCACATTTCGTAACACTAGACATATTCCACGCATTTAGCCCACCAGCGTTAAATTTCTCTGCCCTGCGAAACATATTCCACACTAATTTAACTTTATCCATTTTCCACGATTTGCCAAAAGGCTCTCCACCATTATTGAAATTCTTTGCTTGACAAAACATTCCAATCATTGCTTCGGCATTTTGTGTATTCCACTTTGCACCGATGGGTTGATTAAACGCCACCGCACCATAAAACATATCTCTAAATTGCCGTGCATTACTGACATTCCACGCGCTAATATCCGCATTAAAATACTCTGCTTTATAAAAGCACCACGCAAAAGAGCGCACATTGCTTGTATCCCAGCCTTCAATCCCGCTAAAATCGCGCCTTTTGCTATTGGCAAATAGACTTTTCATATTTGTGATTTTACTAGTGTCAATCTCGCCTAGATTCACTTCATCATAACGCACAAGCGATTTTAATTGCTTATCATTTGGCTGATATTTGCCATTTATCTTTTGGAGATTTTCACGGGCTAAAAATTCGCTTAAAGGCATTTGGGGCGCAGAATCTACGCTAGATTCGATAGATTCGCTTGAATCTAAATACGCAGAATCTAGCATTTCGTCATTAAAATCTAAATTTCCCATTTAGATATTCACGCCACCAATTTTTGTGATTTTGCCATTGCTATAAGTTACGCTATTTCCGCCGACTTTGTAAAGTCTCCCAGCAGAAAACTGAATGCTGTCGTTGCCGACTTTCCAAATGCGCCCTGCTGAATAGGACACGGATTTATCGCCGATTTTTGTTAGTTTGCCACCGCTATATTGCGCTCTTCCGCCGTAGTATTTTATTAACGCTTCTTCTACCATTTTTAACTCCTTAAAATTCCCATTTTTTTTGGGTTTCTTTTACTTGAATCGCCATCTAAAAACCAAAGATTTTTGCCCTTTGCGCGTGAATCTAAAACGCAAATTTTTTCAAATCATCGCTTTCTTCCCTTAAAATATTTTTTTAAGGCTCAATTTAACTTAAGCGGATTTTCTCTTATCAAAAATAAAAGTTTTTTGTATAAATTTTGATTTTTGATTTTCATATGTATCGAAATTCTGTCTCTTTTAGATGCAAAATGAAATTATTTTTCGAAATGCCCATAAATTTAGCCAATCTATGCTTTGCATAACCCCAGAAATTCTCGATTCCATTGATGTGATTTTTGCCTAACGCAAACTCGTTTTTGCTCACGCGATAATGCGCCTTTGCACCGAAATCTACTAATCCATCATACGCCTTCCAAGTGTCGCTATAAATGGTGCTAGATTCTAACTCCGCAAAGTTAGATAAAATAGGCAAAAGCTCGTTTGCAGAGCAGTTTTTAACGATTTAAGTATAAACGCAACCATTTCGTTTTAATACACCAAATACAGGCGTTTTTCTCCCTGCGCCACGCCCTCTTTTGCCCCTTACTCGCTTTGCTCCGAAATAACTCTCATCAATCTCAATTTCGCCATTTAATTTGGATATTTTTTCTCATTCTTTTAGCATAAGAATCCTAATTTGCTTAAAGATTTTACATAGTGTAACTTCTGAAATGTGAGTGATTTTTGATATTTTTGCAGCTTCAATATCCAAGCAAAAATATAATAAAATTGAACGAAATTTCGCCTCTCTGATTCGGGAACGAACTATATACTTGTTTTTCATCGCTGACATCATAACTTAAAGCTCCTTTGTTTGAGTTTAAGTTAAAGAGAGCCTTTTTTAAAAACATATTCTAGCCCCCCCCAGCTTAAAAATCGCTTAAATTAAGATGATTTGTGTGTGAGATTCTGCGAATCAAAACTCAGATTCTGCGATTCAAGCAAAATTCGCAGAATCTAGCCCAAAATTTTGCTAAAATTTTGCCAAAAACTTAAAGGCAAACTATGAGTAGAATTAACGAATCTGAAATCTTACAATTTATGTGCGAATCGCCCCTAAAAGAGCTAGGGCGAAAAGCGTATGATATTAAAAACGCCCTGCATAGCGACAAAATCACCACTTTTATCATCGATAGAAATATCAATTATACGAATATTTGCTGGGTGGATTGCAAGTTTTGCGCGTTTAAACGGCGCATTAGCGAAGAGGGCGGTTATATTTTGAGCTTTGATGAGATTGATGCCAAAATCGATGAGCTTATCGCTATCGGCGGGACGCAGATACTTTTTCAAGGCGGTGTGCACCCGACTTTGAAACTAGAATGGTATGAAAATTTGGTGCGCCATATCCACGAAAAATACCCAAATATCACCATTCACGGGTTTAGCGCGATTGAGATTGATTATATCGCCAAAGTTTCAAAGGTAAGCGTTGATGAGGTTTTGCAGACTTTGAAAAATGCTGGGCTTAGTTCTATACCGGGCGCAGGTGCGGAGGTTTTAAGCGATAGAGTGAGGGATATTATCGCGCCAAAGAAGCTAGATTCGGCTGAGTGGATAGCCATTCATCGCGCCGCGCATAAGCTTGATATGAAAACTACCGCTACGATGATGTTTGGGAGCGTTGATGATGAGCGCGACATTGTCAATCATTTTAAACTAATCCGTGATTTGCAAGATGAGACGGGCGGATTTCGCGCTTTTATTTTGTGGAGTTTTCAGCCTGACAATACTCCGCTAAAAGCGCAGTTTCCGCAAATGCAAAAGGCAAGTTCAAATCGCTATTTGCGCTATTTGGCTTCGGCGCGAATCTATTTGGATAATTTTAAAAATATCCAAAGCTCTTGGGTTACGCAAGGCGCGGGAGTAGGGCAACTAGCCCTTGCTTTTGGCGCAAATGATTTGGGTAGCACGATGATGGAGGAAAATGTCGTGGCAAGTGCGGGTGCGCGAAATTCGATGAATACGAATGATATGATAAAAGTAATTCGCGATGCGGGGGAGATTCCTGCGATTCGCGATACGGCGTATAATATTTTAAAAATGTGCTAGATTCTGCGATTTTTGTCAAAATTCGCAGAATCTATGGCAAATTTCGCTAGAATCTATCCTAAAATTGGAGAAAATATGAGAATTTTTATCACACTTTTTTTGGCATTAAATCTAACTTTTGGAGCGAATATGGGAGCAAAAGAAAATTTGGATTTTGTAGAAGTGAATGGCGCGAAAATCCCGCTAATCTATGAGCTATCAAACGCCCTGCCACTAGGCAATATCAGCATTATTTTTTATGGTGGCGGAAAGGTTTATGAAAACAAAGTCGCTTTGAGTGCGTTTAGCGCGGATTTACTAAATCGTGGAAGCAAAAAGAGTGGCGAAATCGATTTTGCTGACAAACTCGAATCAAATGCCATTTCGCTAGGCGTGGCAAGTGGTTTGGAGTCGCTTACATTTGAGCTAAGTTTTTTGAGTGAAAAGCGCGAAATTGCGTTTGAATTATTGAGCGAACTTTTGCAAAGCCCAAATTTTACAAGCGATGCCTTTAATCAAAGCCAAATCGCGCTAAAATCTGAGCTTTTGGCAAAGGAAAATAACTTTGATTATATCGCTGGGAAAAACCTAAATGCGCTCATTTTCAAAGGCACACCACTTGAAAATCCCGCACTTGGCGAGATAAGCGACATTGAAAAGATTAAATTAAGTGATGTCGAATCTTTTGTCAAAAACGCACTGACACTTGAAAACGCCGTGATTTTGGTAGGCGGGGACTTTGCGCTTGAATCCATTAAAAAAGATTTGACAAAATTGCTATCCATTTTGCCAAAGGGACAAAAAATCAAACGCACAAAATTCGCCCCAAGCGACAAAGCGCAAACCATTACGGCAAAAAAGCCCACAAAACAGGCTTATATTTACTTTGCATCGCCTTTTAAATTCGACTCTTATGAAAAAGACTTGCATAAAATGACGCTGATGAGCTTTATAATGGGAAGTTCGGGCTTTGGTTCGCGTGTGATGGAAGAGATTCGCGTAAAGCGCGGACTTGCCTATTCTGCGTATTTTTATGCTTCTGTAAATAGCGTAACTGCACAGAGTGCGGGATATTTGCAAACAAAGTTAGAAAACAAAGACACCGCGATTAACGCACTGCGCGAGATTATCGCTAATTTTATCAAAAAGGGCGTTACTCAAAAAGAGCTAGATGACGCAAAAAGCTACATTTTGGGTTCGCGTGTGCTTAGCAATGAGACGCTAAATCAGCGACTAAATAAGAAATTTCGCAATTTTTCGCGCGATTTGCCCCTAAACTACGATGAAATTTTGGTGCAAAAGATAAAAAATCTAACGCTTGGGGAGCTAAACGCCTACATTAAGGCGCATAGCGAGGTTAATAATCTAAGTTTTAGCGTGGTGGTGGATAAATAAGGGCTTAAATGCGTGGCGAATCGGCTTGTGTGGATAAAGAAGCACTTAATAAACTCGCCAAAATCGGCATTCGCAATCTCTATGAGGCGATTTTGTATGTGCCAAAATCCTACACGAATACCTTTTTAATGCGCGATTTGGGCGATTCAAGCGGGGCGATTTTCGTCCAAATCATCGACAAAAAGCGTCTATCAAAAATCCTAAAAATCCGCGCCTACGCGCCACATTTTGATTGCGACATTGACATAAATATTTTTCACCCAAAGCCCTTTCATAACGCGCTTTTTGCGGTGGGCAAGGAAATGTATTTGTTTGGCGTTGTGGAGCAGTTTAATGGCACATATCAAATAAATCAGCCCAAAATCATCACGCAAATCAATCAAATTGTGGCGAATTTTCCCACCACAAAGATGAAAAACGCGAATCTAAATGAGATTTTTCGCGAAGTGATTACGCGCCAATCGTTGGCAAGTTTGGGACTTGAATCTGCCTATATTAAGGCGATTTACACCATTTTTCACCCTAGCAATTCGGGCAATTCGTCTTTGGGTAATCATTTCGCAGATTTGGCGAATCGCCACAAGGCACGGACGCAAAGTCCGCTATCCTTGTGTCGATTCGCCAAAAACTACGAAAGCACTACCGCAAATACTAGAATTATTTTAAAAGAAAACGCAGAATCTGCCCCCACTTCGTCATTGCGAGGGAGCGAAGCGACCGAAGCAATCCAAGATTCTGCGAACGCAGAATCTATTTTAAATTGTCATATTGAGCGAAGCGAAATATCTCAAAATAGAGATTCTTCGCTCGTTTCACTCGCTCAGAATGACAAAATAATCGCAGAATCTAAAAATCTCCCATCCCTTGCGGAGGATTCACACAAAAATATCCCCCTCCCTTGCGGAGGGGGATTAAGGGGGTGGGTAGATTCACAAAATAATCATAATGCGAAATTTTCAAATAATGACTTTACCCACCCCCTAGCCCCCTCCGCAAGGGAGGGGGAAACGGACTTCACACTAGACTCCACAAACTATCTACGCGACTTCAAGCGCAATGGCGGACTTTTTGGCATTTATTTAGAAGCAATCAAATTTGTAGAAATTTTATACTACACGCGCTCATTAGCGGGAAAAAAGCGCGAATTTTTAGCCACAAATCGCCTAAATAACGCACCTTTGCTTGAATCTTTTATCAAAAACCTCCCATTTTCGCTCACACAAGGGCAGAGCAATGCAATCGCCTTTTTACGCGCAAAATTAGACAGCGAAAAAGCCACGCGTTGCGTTGTGATGGGCGATGTGGGCTGTGGCAAAACAATGGTGATTTTATCTTGCGTGGTTTTGACATATCCTAAAAAGTCCGTGCTACTTGCGCCTACCACGATTTTAGCGCAGCAACTCTACGCCGAATCAAAGAAATTTTTGCCCCCACAGATTCGCACCGCGCTTGTGATAAAGGATGGCAAACCTGCCGAATGCGACTTTCTTATCGGCACACATTCGCTTTTATATAAAAATTTGAGTGCGTTTGATTTGTTTATGACGGACGAACAGCACCGATTTGGCACGAATCAGCGACTAAAATTAGAAAAAATGCTTGAAGTTGATGGCAAAAAACCGCACAACATTCAATTCTCCGCAACGCCCATTCCGCGCACTATGGCGATGATTGAGGCGCAATTTATCGATTTTTGCTTTATCAAAGATTTGCCATATCCAAAAAATATTAGGACGCAAATCATCACAAGGCAGGGCTTTGGCGCACTTTTTTCGCATATCAAAGAGCAGATTGCGCTAAATAAGCAAGTCGCCATAATCTACCCGCTTGTGGAGCAAAGCGAGGGGATTGCCTATCAGTCGATTGCGGAGGGATTGCCCTTTTGGCAAAAGCACTTTGAGCGAGTTTTTGCCACGCACGGCAAGGACGCGGACAAAGAGCAGATTTTGGAGGCGTTTCGCAATACAAATGGCGCGATTTTGGTGGCAACTACGCTTTTTGAGGTGGGAATCTCACTGCCAAATCTCACAACTATCGCAATAGTGGGCGCAGAGCGACTTGGATTTGCCACGCTTCACCAGCTTCGCGGACGCGTTAGTCGCAATGGTGAGCAGGGATTTTGCTATCTTTACACAAACAACGCCGATTCAGCGCGGTTGAAAGAATTTAGCGAGACGGAAAATGGCTTTGAAATCGCGGAGTTAGACTTAAAATACCGCAATAGTGGCGATATTTTGCGCGGGATTCGCCAAAGTGGAGAACAATTCCGCTACTTTGACTTCGCAACGGATAAAGAGTTAGTAGAAAAAGCAGTGAAATGCGTGTGAATACTAAAATGGAAAAATATAAATTAGCGTGGTGTGAAATGTGCCAAATCGTGCGGGATTTTGTAAATTCGCAGAATCTCACAAATGCCTTAATTTATGGCATTGTGCTTTACGCAATCGCGCTTTTTGCCCTAATTCGCGGGGATATTTATTATGCCGATGATTTGTATCGCGCGGTTAGCGACTATCGCGGGAATTATTATGATAGATATATAACCGAATTTATTTTGACAAATGCGCTGACATTTGGCAAAGGCACGATGGATTTATCCCCGCTACCGCATATTTTTGGCGTTTGCTTTGTGGTGGCATCATCGATGATTTTGCTTTATCTTATTCGTGGCAAGTTTGATTTGCTCGGCGTTTTGGCGAGTTTGCCACTAGGTTTAAGTCCGCATTTTTTGCAGAATCTCTCTTATAAGTTTGATGCTTTAACGATGGGGATGGCGTTATTTTTTGCGATTGTGCCATTTTTGTTTCAAAATCAAAGGCGCATTTTTTGCGCTGTGAGCGTAGTTTGCCTACTTTTAATGCTTATGACTTATCAAGCGGCAAATGCAACTTATATCATTTTAAGTCTCTATTTCGCGCTATTTTCGCAGAATCTAAATTCAACAAACTCGCAGAATCCGCAGAATCTCACGCATTCGCAGAATCTAAAAGATAGCGCGATATTTTTGGGCGTTTGTGCGCTAAATCTACTCATCGCAACCGCCATTTACAAACTCGCGATTATGCGCCCTGTGAGCGAATACATCGTGGCATACACTTCGGATAAAATGCTCCCGCTAAATCTCGCGTTTATACTCGGCGTGTGGGAGAATTTCGCCACTTATGCCACCACTATTTTTGGCGATTTAAAAAGCACGGCATTTATTTGGCTAATCGCCCTAAACTGCGTGCTTTTCATCATAAATCGCAGAATCTGTGGCATTATTTTTCTCGCACTTGGATTTTTGGCAAGTTACGGACTTTACCTTGTGCTACAAAAACCGCTCTTTGAACCACGCGCATTTTACGGATTTAACGCGCTTGTGGCAATTATCATCATCGCAAATATTTCACATTTTATTTCTGCCCCCCCCCATTTGCAAAAAATCACGCATTATATTTCTTGCATTGTGGCGGTAATCACGGCGTATTTTCTCATCAGCTTCGCAAATATTTATGGCAACGCACTAAAAAAGCAAGATGAGTTTTTGGACTTTCGGGCGAACTTGCTTTTGAGCGATTTAGGTGCAAAAATCCCGCGTGGCGCGAGTATTACCATCGTTACGCCAAATTTCGCCACTTCGCCTGTGACAAAGCGATTTTACGAAAAATACGGGCATTTTAGGATACTTCCGCACCTTGCGGCGCAGGATGATGTTTGGCTGAATATGAAGCTACGCCACCTAAATGCGCCATATAATTTGAGTAATGATGAAGTGTGTAACTTTTTGCGCGAAAGATTTGGAGCGGAGCTAATCGCTAAAAACGCCCACCACACGATAGAAAAGAGCAAAAGTTGCTATATTGTAACGCTAAATTAGATGAAATCCGCAGAATCTGCAAATTTCGCAGAATCTCGTGTAAAAAAGTTACAAAAATCGCATTAAACAATAAAATTTATTATTTGCATAAGTTTTTTTAAGGTTATTTTTATAAAATTCGCATTCACTCTTTTGCAAAAAAGAGCAAATTTTTTTAAACGGAGAAATCAAATGTTAGTTACAAAACAAGCACCAAACTTCACTGCCGAGGCGATTAAGGCTGATGGCACTTTCGAAAATAGCTTTGAGCTATACAGCAATTTAGGTAAAAACGGCGCGATTTTATTTTTCTGGCCCAAAGACTTCACATTCGTCTGCCCCAGCGAAATCATCGCATTTAACAACCGCGTGAAAGAGTTTGAATCGCGAGGATTTAACCTTATTGGCATTTCAATCGACTCAAAAGAAGTGCATTTCGCGTGGCGCAACACACCCGTGAATGAAGGCGGTATCGGCGCGGTGGCGTTCCCGATGGTGAGCGATATCACAAAGTCGATTTCACGCGATTATGATGTGCTATTCAACGGCGCGGTGGCGTTGCGCGGGACTTTTATCATCGATAAAAATAAAATCATTCGCCACGCGACAATCAATGATTTACCACTCGGGCGCAATGTCGATGAGACTTTGAGAGTGGTGGATGCGATTTTGTTTGTCGAAGAGCACGGCGAAGTTTGCCCAGCGGGGTGGAACAAAGGCGATAAAGGTATGAAGCCAGATGCGGCAGGCGTGGCAAGCTACTTGGCAGAAAACGCTACGAAACTTTAATATTGCTTTGCGCTAATTGTGGGATTTCCCGCGATTGGCGAGAATGTGTGATTTACTTCGTCATTGCGAGATTCTGCGATTCGCAATCGTGGCAATCTATTTTGCAATCTAAAAAGTGGATTTGCAAGTGTGGGTCGGTGCTTCGCACAGACGCTTCGTTGTTTTCGCTTCGCTCAAACTGCCTCGCAATGACGAAAACACATTAGATTCTGCGAATTTCGTGCGAGATTCTGCGTTTTTCGTCAAATCGCAGAATCTAATGCAAAAAATCCAAATTTTCGCAGAATCTAAAAACATAATTTTCGCCGAATCTACTCTTTCATATTCACAAACTCATCGATTTCAACCCAATTTTGCGCATCAAAAATATTATCGCGCACCTTAAATGCCTTGCGAATATGCCATTTATCTATGCTGTGCTCTTGCAAACGCCACGAAATAGGCAGTGTGTGAAGTAACTCCCGATTTTGCGGATAATTTTGCAAAATATTTGGCGGCACATTTGGACATCCGCCTTTTAGATTCGCGCAAAAAATGCTCGCCACATCAAAGTTTGCCATCAAACGCTTATCCACCTTCAACTCTCCACGCGCCCCAAAATCCTTGAATAAAAATAGCACATCAGGACGCCAATCATTCTTATCCAAAATTGGCAGATTTATGCCATCATTGCCCCCGTGATCGCTCACAACCAAAATCTGCGTGTTATCATAAATCCCCGCATTTTTGAGATTTTTCACGAAATCGCGCAAATAATGCAAGGCACACGCTTCGGTGTCGTAATGCTGATAAAAATTAAGCATTCGATTAAAATTAGGATAATTCATTTTCACGCCGTGATTAAAGGCACTCCACGCACTCCACTTGCCTCCAAACTCGCATTTGCCGTCCTTAAAGTGCATACCAAACGGCAGGTGCGTAATCATCGAGTGGATAAATTTAAAAGTCGGTTTCGCAGAATCTACGCGCAGATTCTGCGTAAATGCGTAAAAATCGGCGGTGTGGCGGATATTTGCAAGGATTTTTGCTAGATACCAATCCGCCGAAAATATCCAATTGCCATCATTATAAATGCTACCACGAAGCTGTTTTGGCGCGAACTTAAAAAGTCCAAAGGCGAAGAGTTGCCCGATGGTGTTGCGATTATTTATCGATTTGGCGCGATAAATGCGCTCTTTTATGCCAAGATTTTCGCCCAAATAATCCACAAAAATCTCACTCGCAGAATCTATCGCAAAAATACCATTTTTCGCCAAATTGCCAATATCGCTCCCCGTGTAGGCATTTAGCGCGACTTGAAATCCGTTATTTGCAAAGGTTTGAGTTGTGCTCATAAATGCTTTTTCTATTTCATTTGCGAGATTCTGCGCTCGCTTATTCATATTATAAACCGCGTAATGTTCCCCGCCGATGAGCGTTGCCATCGTTTGCATTGTCGCATTACCCGAAGAAATCGCGTTTGGATAGAGCGTCCATCCATCTAACTCGCTTTTTAGGTGCGGAAACTGCTCGAAAATAAAAGGCGTATGCGAACCGCTAAACATATCAAGCACGATTACCACGATATTTTTGTCCGTTTTTGAGTATGAGAAAAGCGGAGATTCTGCGTAGGGTAGATTTGCGTTATTTACGATTTGGGGGGGGGTAGAAGTGTTAGATTCTGCAAAATTTATTTGATTTGCAAAATCCAAAGATTCCCCCTCCCTTGCGGAGGGGGTTAGGGGGTGGGTAGATTTTATTTTAGATTCTGCGAAATTCGCAGAATCTATGCGTTTTTTAGCGATTTGCACCGCATTCACGCCACTTACAACAATCAGCGTAACAAAAATGATTTTCCACACAAAGAGCAAATATTTTAGCGCAAACGCCACAAAAAGCGCGCCCCCGCAAAGCACCAAAACAAACTCCCTTGCGGCACTCACAAGCGCATTTTTATCATCAAAAGGCGTCCTTTGAAACACAAAGTGGTCCATCGCGCCATAATCGCCTGTGAAAATGAAACTATACGCAATGCCGATAAAAAGTGCCACACTTAACGCAAAGGCGGGGATTTTCTGCCACTTTTGCGGGATAAATGAAAGGGCATAAATCGCGCTAAAACTCGCCAATAAAAACGCCCCAAAGAGCGCACCAAGCGTCGCTTTTGTCTGCGTGCTATCAAACTGCGTAATATCGCTATTATAAAGCGCGTAGGGATTAAAAACGCAAATTAGAAGCGCAATGCAAAGGGTGGCAAAAATGGCGATTTGGGGGTAGGGATTCGCAGAAACTAGTGTGGGATTTGGGATTAACCCACCCCCTTTGTCCCCCGCGCGCATTTGGGAGGGGGAAATAGAGAAAGCCCCTCCCCTTGTGGGAGGGGTTTGGGGTGGGGTATTTTTTGTATTAGATTCTGCGAATTCTTTATCATATTGAGTTTTCGTAGAAAACAAAATATCTCTTAAAAATCTCACTTAAAATGCCTTGTAGTTTTTGCGAAAAATTATAGCAGATTCTGCGAATTGAAGTGCTGAAAGCGTGAAAGACTTTGGGGCAGATTCACCTAAAATGAGATTTGCCCCAAAAGATTATTTGTGATTATTTACCAAAGCGATATCGGTAACCCAAATTCACGGAGAATGGCTGATTTACGCCTTTTGCTCCGTGTAAGTTCCACCCGATGATTGGTAGTTTTAAAGTGGCGTCGATTCGACTATTTTTGCCGATGCCAAATGTCAAACCTGTCCTTGCGAAAAGTGGAGCATTGCCTTGCTCGTATTTTCCGCCCCACCAATATGAATACCCCACGCCAAGTCCTGCAAATGCGCCCACCGCACCAGAGCTAACGAAGTTGATGATGATATCCGCATTTCCTGTCAAGTCAAAGTGGCTATACGGGCTTGTAAGTCCGCCAGAATACACCGCCTCCAAAAACGCTCGTGCGCCAAAATATCCATTCACAAATCCCTCTGCGCCAAAGTTTAGAGAGACATTCCACGCGTCAAAATCAAAGCGTTGCTGATAGTCGCCATTGTAAATATTATACTGCGTAGAGTTGTGTCCTGCCTCTGTATTCATCGCATAACCGCCATCAAAACCTATAAACATACCCGCATTAGCGATTGCAGCGCAGGCAACTGCTGAAATTAGAACCTTTTTCATTGTAATTCCTTTCAATTAAAATATAGAGAAAATCTCTGCGTGTGTAAATCGGCGATATGAAATTTTTGTAAATTTAATTTTTATTTAATAAAATCGCAGATTAGATTGCCACGATTTTGCTACGCAAAATCTCGCAATGACGGAGTGGATAGAGCGGGGCAGATTCTGCGATTTAGCGTGTCATATCCAACTTTTTATCATAATCTTTCGTGCTAATTTCAAGCAAATTTAAAATCGTGTGAAATACAAAATCCTGCGAATACGCGCCATCTTTTCGCGCATTTAAAGTCTCAAAGTGCGGATTTTGCGGATTTTGAAACCACAAATATGATGGCACTTGCTTTTGCGTATTTGGCGCAAGTGCGTAGGGTAGTCCGCCGTGCATATATTGCGTGTATTCGCCCAAACTCTCCCCGTGGTCGCTCACATACCACAGCGCAGAATCTGGGATAGATTTCAGCATTTCAATGATTTGCGCCACTACAAAATCCGTGTAGATTAGCGAGTTGTCATAGCCATTTTTTAGGTGCTCTGTGTCGCATTTGCGGACTTCATCGCTTTTGCAAACGGGCAAAAATTTCTCAAAGTCCTTTGGATAGCGCAAATCATACCTTGCCCCGTGACTGCCTAAAAGTTGAATGATAATGAAGGTATTATTTGAATCGCGTGGATTTGTAGAATCTGCGCTAGATTCGGCGTTTTGCGCGTGATTCGTAGAATCTAATGCGGATTTTTCGCTAGATTCTGCGATTTTTATGCGATTCCCCCCCCCCCCATTTGAGTTTTAATGATATTTTGAATCGTAGGCAGCATATCGCCATCTAACTGCCCTTTTTGGTTAAAATAAATCACATTATTTTTTGCGATTCTATCGCATACACCGCCGATACACGCGCCCCCATTATTGCTAATCCAAAAGACTTCATACCCCGCCTTTTGCGCGACATCTAGCAAAGAATCGCTGTAATGCGAGAGATTGCGAATATACTCGCCCTGCCGATACGCCGTCAGCATACAAGGCACAGAAATCGCCGTAATCACGCCACAGGACGCAAAATCGCTAAATATATCAAATTGCTAATCGCCTTTGTGTGCGGATTTGTGTCTCTTTCATATCCGCCGTGTGCGAAGTTTTGCGCCCTTGCCGACTCGCCTATGACAAGCACGAAAAGTTTATTTTTCGCGGTGGTGGTGGCGTCCTCGCCTAATTTCGTGTAGGTGGTGGGCGTTGTCGCGGTTTCGATGATGAAATCCGCCACAGAGCGGATTGGCGCAAAGGGGTTTGCCACCCGCATCAAACTATTATTTCGAAACGCAATAATGATATTTTGCCCCTGCGAAAGATAGAGTGCGGAGATGGTAACGCTTAAAAATGCGATGATTGCGCACTTTTGCAAGATGGCGGATTTTAGATTTAGCGACTTTACGCGGATAAAATACAGCACCACAAGCGGGACGCACACAAAAAGCACCAAATGCAAGGCAAATCCAAGCGTTACAAAGTCGCCAATCTCGCGTTTATCGCTATTTAGCAATGCGGCGATAATATCAGCATTCATCTCCAAATGAAGCAAATCGATGAAATACCCCGCAACGCCGGCGATGATAAAGAGCAATGCGATGAAAATTTTGGCGTAGATTTTCGCGCACAAAATCTCTGCCATAAGCAACAGCAAAAGAAAAATCGCGCTTGTGGTGGTGTATTTTAAAAGCGTAGATTCTGCGCTTTTATCGATAAATTCGCCCAAGCGCAACCAAACTTCATCATTATAAAAGCACACTAACGCAAAAATGCTAAACGCCAAAAGCGCGTGATAGTTGAGCGCAACGCCTTTGAGTTTCAAAAATTTGAGTTTTAAAAAAATAAGTTTTAAAAATCGCACAAAAAACCTTTTTAAAAAATCACGCAAAATTTATGTGAAAGCAAATCACGCCAAATTTATTCAAAGTAAATTCGTCCAAACGCTTTGCACATCGTCATCATCTTCGATTTTGTCGATGAGTTTTTCGATTTCGGTGAGTTGAGATTCATTTAATTCGATAGGCGAAGTGGGGATTTGGCGAATGCCAGAACTTACGATTTCTAAATGCAAGTCTTTTATCCCACTTGCCAAATTGCCAAACTCTTTAAAATCCGCGTAAAGCAAAGCCGATTCGCCCTCTACTTCGAGCTTTTCTAACCCAAAGTCGATGAGATTTAGCTCCACCTCATCAATGTCGCAACCGCCGATTTTCACCTCAAAAACCGCCTTTTTGCTAAACATAAATTCTAGCGAACCATTGGGGATAATCTGCGCGTTAAATTTGTTGCAGTAGCTTTTGAGATTGGCAATCGTGCGCGTGGTGTTATCACTCGCACAATCAATTATCATCATCACGCCAAATTGCGCCTTTGCCTCATAAGATATTTCGTGCAAATCCGCGTCATTGCCGTTAGCGCGTTTGATTGCCGCTTCGATATTGTCCTTTGGCATATTTTGCGCTTTGGCGTTTAAAATCGCGGCGCGGAGTTTGGCGTTTAGCTCAGGGTCTGCCCCGCTTTTTGCTGCAACGGTGATTGCCTTTGCAAGTTTGGGAAAAAGTTTTGACATTTTGTCCCAGCGTTTTTCTTTACTAGCGCGTCTATATTCAAATGCTCGTCCCATTTTTACCTCTTTTGCGTAGAATCTAAAATTTGAAATTATAGCATTTTTGGCGATTTTATGTGAATCTTATTTGCAAAGGACGGAATTATGAAAAGGATTTTGCTTATACTTGGGATTTTTAGCGCGTTTTGTTTTGCGGCAAGCGAGACGAAAACTACGATTGGATATTCTTGGACGAGACTTGATAAGGCGAGCTACCACGCCATAGAGCTTGGCACTTCGGTGGTGGCGATTACCAAAAAAGGCACGGTTCGCCCCTACACAGGGGCGGAAATCTCCGTGCCATTATTTTTTGATGACAAAGGGAGCAATCAAGCGCAAGGCGTGGAGTATGAAAAGGGCAAAGGCTTTGGCACGGGGCTTCAAGTGCCGCTTGTCTTTGGACTAAAAATCGGCGGATTTTACCTTCAAGCGATGGCAGGATATAATCTAAATTGGTTTAGCGAAGCACTCAAAAATGCCCCGCGTGGCGCACAAATAGGCACTATAAAAAAGACAAAAACCAAAACAATTTCGCACGGATACATTTATGGCGGGGGCATTGGATTTGATTTTAATATGAATTTGACAATCGGACTGCGCTACATTCGCGGTGCAATGCAAAATGAAGTCGAAAATCCAACCGATGGAATGTTCCCAAAATACAAAACAAATTATGAAAAAATCTACGCTTTGATTGGGTATAAGTTTTAAATGCTTACAATAAAAATCGATGAAAAAGTCGTTTGCGCGGAGTTTGAAAGTATTTTTGATATGCGTAAAAAATATAATCTTTATAAAATCGCGCTTATTTGTTTGGATACTTGCGTAGATTCTGCGAATTGGGGGGGGGGCAGAATAAGAATGCAGAATCTACGCTAGATTCTGCGAAGCGAACAAAAAACATAGATTCTGCGAATCAAACAAAAATTGCAGATTTTGCGCTAGATTCTGCGCTTAAAACACAAATCGCATATTCTGCGAATCGCACAAAAATCACAGATTCTGCGTTAATCTCCCTAAAATCCGCCATTTTGGCAAAGCGCACCACACTTCACATTCCGACAAATAATCCCCAAATCCACCATTTAGATTCTGCGAAAATTGGCGTTTGGGGTGGCGTTTTTGAAAATGGCAAAATTATTAGCAATAGCATAAATTCTAGCAATATCGCCACGCACACGCAAAAGCAGTTTGATTATATTGAAAATCTAAATATTTTTCATATTCGCTCTTTGCGCCATCTAAAAGACTTTGCCAAAAAGATATTTTTTACACACATAAGCGCAGAATCTAAGCGAAATAGGCAGATTCTGCGGGATGAAAATATCCCAAAAGTCATATTTTTTTGCACGTATTTTAGCAATATGTATCATTTTATTTTTGAGGGTTATGCGAGATTATTGCTGATTTTAGACTTTTTGCAAAATCCAAATGCAGTCATCATCGCTCCGCCCAAATATCGTGGATTTCAAAAATATCATCGCTGGTTTATTGATGAAATTTTGGAGTTTATCCCAAAGGACAAAATTTTATATTTGGATTATCAAAATTACAGCGTGAAAAATATCTATTTTTGCTCCAATCCGCAACTTTCATCACACATAAATACCGCCATCCAAAGTCTGCAAAAGCGATTTTATGAGGCAGATTCTGCGGGATTTGAGCGAGTTTATATCAGTCGCAAAAAGTCGCCACGAAGATTTTTGATTAACGATGATGAGATTGCAGAGATTTTGCAAACGCAGTTTGGATTTAAGCGCGTTTTTATGGAGGATTATAATTTAAAGCAAAAAATAAATTTGATGATGCGCGCAAAAATACTCATCGCAATCGAAGGCACAAGCGCGATAAATGGACTTTTTATGACCGCACCAAATGCGAAATTGATAACTTTGCGAAGTTATGATATGACTGAGCATATTTTGGCAATCGCAGGGGGTTTTAAACACATTTCATTTTTGCCCATCATCTGCGAATACGCCGATAAATCGAATGCAAAAGATGATTTGTGGGTGGAGGGCAATTTATATTTGCCAAAGGAATATTTATTGCAAAAACTAAAAGATTATGAAGTAGATTCTGCGAATTAAGATATTTTTGCTAAAATTCGCACTTTTAAATTTTATAAAAAAGGAAATGCAAATGGAAACGCAAATGAATAATATCAACAAAAATTCACCAGATTCTGCGAAAATCGCAGAATCTAACGCCAAAATCGCAGAATCTATCTGCTGCCCCCCCCTTCTTAGCATTTTAATCCCCACTTATAATCGCCTCTCGCAACTCAAACGCGCAATTGATTCCATCCTCTCGCAAAATTATAATAACGAATTTGAGGGCAAAATCGAAGTCATAGTGCAGGATAATGCTTCACGTGATGGCACATTTGCATATTTGCAAACGCTAAAAAATCCGCTTCTAAAAGTTTATCAAAATCCGCAGAATCTCCACATTTACGGCAATATGGTCGCTCCGCTAAAAAATGCAAATGGCAAGTTTGTGATGTATTTGACCGATGATGATTATTTATTGCCACACTCTTTGCGTAAGATTGTGGCACTTTTAGAAAATACGAAATATGATTATATTCGCCTAAATTTAATCACATTTTTTGAAAAAAGTATTTCTGCATCTATCCATCGAAGTATTCCAAAAATGCTAGATTCTGCGAATGCCACTCTACCACAACTCGCCTCAATGCTAACCTCAGCGCATATCTTAACAGGCAATATTTATCGCAAAGAGCGCGTTAGTTTAGAGATGATAGAGGAAGCGAGGGATGATGAAATACGGCGATGGTTTGCCTATGTGGTGTTAAGCACGGCGATGGTGGAAAATATGGCATTTATCCCGGAGGTTTTGATAATGCATACTTGGGAAAATGAACTCTTTTGGGATGGCGAGGAATGCAATGGCGATTACAACAAATACAGCGTGGTGACGGATGGTTTATATAAAGTATTCGCAGAATCTGCTTTAAGCGATGATTTAAAACGCGCCATTTTTATTTTAGAAGACCCAAATATCAAACTTTACCCCTACACCACAAAATATCTCACAAAAAGCGATATTTTCAAAGCAAATATGCGAAGAAGTATCACAAAAAATGGCGTAAAATTTAAAAAAATGGTAAAAAATATCGTTTTTAGATTATAATTGCGTTTTTATTTTTAAATAAGGATTTGCGTGAGAATTTTACTAAGCGGGGCGAGCGGATTTTTAGGAGGCAATCTGGCAAAAAGTCTATGCGATGATTTTGAGATTATCGCACTTGTTAGAAGCACCTCAAATCTTACGCAAATCAAAGCACTTCCCATTAAAATCTACAATGTTGATGAAATCGCGTTAGAAAATATTTTCCGCACTCATAAAATCGATATTATAATCCACACCGCCACTTGCTACGGGCGGAAAAATGAAGCATTAAGTCATTTGGTGGATACAAATCTTATTTTTAGTTTGCGACTTTTGGAGTGCGCGGTAAAATTTGGCGTGAAAATCTTCATAAACACCGATACTTTGCAAATTGATAATTTAAGCAATTACACCATTAGTAAAAAGACTTTGAGAGATTATTTACCGCAATTTAGCGGCGATTTGCAACTTATAAATTGCAGAATCGAGCATATTTATGGTATCGATAATGATGAAAGCAAATTTGCCACATATCTTTTAAATGCGTTTTATGCGAATGCTCCGCACATTCCGCTCACGCACGGAGCGCAAAAACGCGATTTTATTTACATCGATGATGTGATTAGCGCGTATAAAGTCATTTTAGATTCTGCGATAAAACATCCGCAAAATATTTTGCAAAGTTATGATATTGGAAGCGGGGAGTTTATTAGCGTTAGGGAGTTTGTAGAGGTGCTATTTTGCGAGTTTAAAAAATATAAAAATATTTCTACAAAACTTCACTTTGGAGCGATAAAATATCGTAATTTAGGGGAGATTAGCGAAAATATAACGCCACTCAAAAATTTGGGATTTAAGGCAAAATACAATTATAAATCCGGCATTGCAATGCTTGTAAAAAAGTATTTTGCAAATATTGCTAAAAATCAAAATTGGGGGGGGCAGAAAGGGATAAATTAGATTCTGCGATTTTTGTGCTTTTCGCAGAATCTCGCAAGAAAAACGCAGAATCTATCGCAGAATCTCGTAATTTTTTCGCAGAATCTCGCAAAAACGCAGAATCTAAAAAATATTTTTCCTCAAATAGAGTTCAAAAACAATCGAAGGGGTTGCGGTATTGCTTTGGATTATTTTCGCGTGAAACAAGCGAGATAGGACTGATTCGTCCATCGAGCGCAGTTTTATGCGAAAATAATTCAAATGAATACCCAAGACCAAATTGCCAAAACGCAGAATCCCGCGAAATTCGACACAAGACAACGCACAGCAGGAGAGTTGCGTGAAAAAGGCGATTCTCCTCACCGGCGCCACCGGTTTCATCGGCAAGCAAGTCTTAAAATATCTCTTATCGCAAAATCACCACATTATCGCCCCCACGCGCAATCCAAGCAAACTAAAATCCTTTCAAAATCACCGCAATTTAGAGATTATCAAACATAACATTTACACGCAAGATTTGAATGTGAAATGCGATATTTTGGTGCATTTAGCGTGGAGTGGGATGGATAATGTGCGTGATTTTAATCACATAGAGATAAATTTTATGCGCTCTTTGGCATTTTTGAAAAATGCTCTAAAATGCGGTGTGAGGCAAATTGCAGTCGCTGGAAGTTGCTTTGAATACGGCACACATTGGGGCAAGGTTAGCGAGCATTTTATCCCAAATCCGCAGACGAGTTATGGTATCGCAAAAGTTTTTTTGCAAAAGGCACTTTGCGAACTGCAAAAAACTTATGATTTTCGCTTAAAATGGTTGCGAATTTTTTATCTTTATGGCGAGGGGCAAAATCCACATTCGCTCATTCCGCAACTTCAAAGTGCCATAAACGCGGGGCAGATGAGTTTTGATATGAGTGGCGGGGAGCAAATGCGCGATTATTTGGATATACAAATCGCGGCAAAATACATCGCAAATATCGCGCTAAATGACGCATTTGATGGCGTTTGCAATATTTGTAGCGGAGCGCCAATTAGCATTAGAAATTTATTAGAGAGATATTTACGCGACACAAATCAAAAAATCCGCCTAAACTTTGGATTTTATCCATATCCAAATTACGAACCACTCGCATATTTTGGCGATGATAAGTTATTAAACGAACTATTGCAAAATCCAAATTGGGGGGGGGCAGAAAGGGATAAATTAGATTCTGCGATTTTTGTGCTTTTCGCAGAATCTCGCACGAAAAACGCAGAATCTATCGCAGAATCTGGCAAATTTTTCGCAGAATCTCATAAAAACGCAGAATCTAATCTACAAAATACCCACCCCCTAACCCCCTCCGCAAGGGAGGGGGAATCTTTGAAATTGCCATCCGCAATGGTGGTTTTAACCTCTTTTGCAAAAATATCAAAAATACAATCACACAGCAAGCAGGTGGCGTGATGGAAATTATCGCCACTTCTTTTCACAATCTTTTCATCCTAAAACCATCCATTTTTAGCGATTTGCGAGGCGAGTTTATCAAACCATTTAGCGTTGAAATTTTTAGTGCGAATAATTTGGAATGCGACTTTGTGGAGGCATTTTACTCCACCTCCAAAAAAGGCGTTTTGCGCGGTATGCACTTTCAGCTCCCGCCAAAAGAGCACACAAAACTAGTCTTTGTATCAAGCGGGAAAATCCTTGATGTGGTGGTGGATTTGCGCGCAGAATCTGCGAGTTTTGGGCGAGTTTTTAGCGTGATTTTAGATGGCACAAATGCACTTTATATCCCCAAAGGTTTCGCGCACGGATTTTTGAGTTTGGCAGATGATAGCAAAGTGCATTATATGCAAACTACTTGTTATGACAAAACTTGCGATAGCGGGATTTTATTTGATAGTATAAATTTTGATTGGGAATGCGAGGCAAAAAAATATAATATCGATGATTTTATCATCTCGCCACGCGATAGAAGTTTTGAAAGTGCAGAATCTTTTTACAAAAAGGGCATTTTTTGAAAACGATTTTATTAACAGGCGGAAGCGGATTTGTAGGGACAAATCTCATTTTAGATTTGCATAAAAAGTTTAAAATCATCGCGCTTGTAAGAAAAAATAGCGATATTTCAACCATCCAAAGCAAATGCCAGATTCTGCGATATGGTGGCGATTTTGAGGAGATAAATCATATTTTTAAAACGCATAAAATCGATGGCGTCATCCATCTAGCGACAAAGTGGATTTCATCCCACGCCCCAAGCGATATAAAAGACATAATTGAGACAAATATTTTATTTGGGACGCAACTTTTGGAGGCGATTAAAGCACATAATGTCGCATTTTTTATCAACGCAACGACATTTGGCGCATACTGCAACTCAAACTCTTATCGCCCCGCAACGCTTTATGCAGCGAGCAAAAAGGCATTTGAGGATATTATGAAATATTACGCACTTGTGGTAAAAAAGACTATTTTTTGCAATCTTTTGATTTTTAACACATTTGGTGCGCACGACAAAACCACGCGACTTTTTAATCTACTTGATAATCTCGCGCTAAAAGGCGGGGCGCTTGATATGAGCGATGGGAGGCAGATTGTGGATTATACGCATATTAAAAATGTCGTATTTGGATTTGAGTGCTTAATTGATTTGATTTATAAAAATCCGCGATTTTGTAAAAACAAACTTTTCACTTTGCAAAGTGGCAATCGCCAAACTCTGCGTGAATTGGTGGAAATGTATGAAAGATTGCTAGGCAAAAATCTGCAAATAAATTGGGGCAAAAGGGCAAAGAGGGAATTAGAGATTACAAAACCATTTAGCGGCGGGACTAAATTGCCAAATTGGGATGAGATAATCTCGCTAGAAAACGGACTAAAAGAGTTGATTTCTGCTAATTTCGCAGAATCTGGGGTAGATTCTGCGATTTGCGCTAAAAATCCAAATTGGGGGGGGGGCAGAAAGGGATAAAATAGATTCTGCGATTTTTATCGCAGAATCTAATATGAAATTCGCAGAATCTGACAAATTTTTCGCAGAATCTCAAACAGCGCACGATTCGCAAGACAAACAATCGAAGGGGTTGCGGTATTGCTTTGGATTATTTTCGCGTGAAACAAGCGAGATAGGACTAAATCGTCCATCGAGCGAAGTTTTATGCGAAAATAATTCAAATGATTACCCAAGACCAAATTGCCAAAACGCAGAATCCAGCGAAATTCGACACAAAACAACGCACAGCAGGAGAGTTGCGTGAAAAAGGCGATTTTCCTCACCGGCGCCACCGGATTTATTGGCACAAACATCATCGCCAAACTCAATAAAAAATACGACTTCATCGCCATCGTGCGGGAAAACTCAAACACAGCGCAGATAGAAAAGCAATGTGAGATTTATCGCTATAAAAATATTGATGATTTTATCGCGTTTTGCAAGGGGGCAAAAAGTCGCATTTGTGGGGTTTTGCACCTTGCGACTTTGTATGTGAAAAGTCATAATTCTAGCGAGATAAAAAGCATTATTGACGCAAATGTGACCTTTGGCGCGGAGATTATCGAGGGATTGGCGAGGGTTGATTTTGGTGGATTTTTTGTGAGTGTGGGGACATTTTGGCAGTTCTATAAAAACTATCCAAATAATCCGCTAAATCTCTATGCTGCGAGTAAAAGCGCGTTTGAGCGCATTGTGGATTTTTATGCAAACACGACTGAAATGACCTTTACATCGCTATTTTTAAATGATACTTATGGTCCAAATGACACACGCCAAAAGATTTTCAATCTTTGGATAAATGCTGGCGATGAAGTGCTGGAAATGAGCGGTGGCGCGCAAGAAATCGACTTAATTTTTATTGATGATGTTATAAATGCCTTTGAGATTATTATAAATTTAGCGACTTCAAAAAATCACACACTTTTAAAAAATAAAAAATTCACCTTGCATTGCAAAGAGCGGAAAACTTTGCGAGAGTTATCAGAGATTTTCCAAAAAGTTAGCGGTAAAACGCTAAAAATCGCTTGGGGTGCGAAAGAATATATGAAAAGGGAAAACTTTATCCCATTTGAGTTTGGCGATGAACTGCCATCGTGGGAGGAAAAAACAACCTTTGAAATGGGGATAAAAAAACTTTTAGATTCTGCAAAAAAGGATGAAAAATGAAAATATTACTAACAGGTGGAAGCGGATTTGTAGGGCGAAACTTTATCAAAACTTATAGCGCAAAATATCAAATACACGCCATCGTGCGGGAAAATAGCGACATAAAAGATATAGAAAATCACTGCGAAATTTTCCGCTATGATGGGAAAATTGCAAATCTTAAAAATTACTTAAATAAGATTTTTGCTAACGGGGGGGGGGGGAATTTAGATTCTGCGAATAATGTGGATTTAGATTCTGCGATTTTTGATAAAAAACCTCACAAATTCGCAGAATCTTTGCCGTTTGCGAATAATTTTGGCATTCTCCACCTTGCGACAAAGTATCTCTCATCGCACAAACCAAGCAATATTAGCGACTTAATTAGCGCAAATATCACATTTGGAAGCGAGATTTTGGAGGGCACTCTGCCCTTTTGCCCGAAGTTTTTTATAAATATTTTGACATTTTCGCAGTTTGCAAATAGCGCAAATTACAATCCTGTGGCGTTTTATGATGGCACAAAAGAGGCGTTTTATAATATCACAAAACTTTATAGCGAGACATTTAAAAAGACAAAATTTCTAAATCTTTTGCTTTATAATACTTACGGAAGTGGCGATGTGCGCGGGAAATTTCTCAATCTTTGGGATAAAATCTCGCGCGATAATCAAACGCTAGAAATGAGTGCTGGGGAGCAAAAAATCGACATAAGTCATATTGATGATATTGTGCGTGGATTGGATTTGGCGATTTGTGATTATAAGATGCTGGATTCTGCGAAAATTTACACGCTGGAAAATCGCCCGCGAAAGAGTTTAAGAGAGATTGCAAGTATTTTTGAAAGCGCAACGGGGCGGAGATTAAACATCGCGTGGGGGAGCAAAGCGTATCGCAAAAATGAGATTTTTGACCCGATTTCTAGCGTAGATTCTGCGAAGTTTGTGAAACTGCCACATTTTAGCGCAAAAATCTCGCTTGAAGAGGGTATCAAAAGAGTGTTTTGCTAGATTCTGCGATTTCGCAGAATCTAATTATAGATTGCCACGAAAATCCTACGGATTTTCTCGCAATGACAAATTTTCGCAGAATCTAAAATCTGCGCGAGATTCTGCGATTTGCGTGAAATTCGCAGAATTTCGCAGAATCTACTCTAACGCACGCAGTCGCTCTAATAGCGGTGGGTGGCTCATATAGAAAAATACAAATGCCTTGTGCGAATACGGAAACGCCTTGTTTTCGCTCACTAGCTTTGTCAAAGCATTGTATAAATCCGCCTTATTTGTGAGATTCGCGCCAAATTCATCTGCCTTATACTCCGCCTTGCGCGAAAAAAAGTTGATGATTGGCATAAAATAAAATGAGATTAGATTCGCAATCAAAATCAGCACACAAAGCACCAGTGCGCCATTTTTACCCAAATCAAAGTCGTTAAAAAGCCACTGCGGGAGATTACCAGCGATAAAAAATAGCGCAAACAGCACAAACGCCATAATCGTGATATTTTTTAGCAAATCCTTATGCTTGAAATGCCCTAGCTCGTGTCCCAAAATCGCCAAAAGTTCGTCAGTAGAGACTTTTGAGAGTAGCGTATCAAATAGCACCACGCGCTTTGCTTTGCCAAACCCGCCAAAATAGGCGTTTAGTCGCCCATCTCTTTTGCTTGCGTCCATCACAAAAATGCCATTTGCCTTGAATCCCACGCGCTGCATTATTGCTTCTATGCGGGATTTTAGGGCTTCGTCATTTAGTGGCGTGAATTTGTTGAAAATGGGCGCGATGATTAGCGGATAGATGATATTTGCGCTCACTGCGATAAAAAGCATTAGCACAAAGCCACAAATCCACCAAAGCGCGATATTTTCGATAAGCCATACTAGCGCAAACGCGATGACAAAGCCCAAAATTAGCGTCATCACAAAGCCTTTGATAAAATCCACCGCAAACAGCCCTGCACTCATTTTGCTAAAACCAAAGGCTTTGTCGATGACTAGGCTTTTGTAGGCGTCAAGTGGGAGCGAAAAAATGCTATTTATTGCCAAAAAAATCACCACAAAAATCGCCCCAAACACCGCGCTATCAGCAAGATTTGCCACGCCGATTAGATTTTGCAATAAATTTAGTCCAAAATTCGCCCAAAAGATAAAAATAACGCCACTCCAAATCGCCTCAAAAATACTAAAAATTTGCGTAGTTAGCGCGTAATTTCTAGCGATTTCAAAGTCGCTTTCACTTAAAATCACAACCTTATTTTGCGCCTTTATGTGCGCGATTTGAAGCATTGCGATAATGCAAATCGGCAGCACATAAAAGCAAATAAAAATCACACTTAAAAATATCATATTTTTGTCCTTTATAGTTGTAGTTTTTTAATGTCGCGTTTTCGCACGGCGATGATAAATCCAATCGCCACAAATAGCGTGATGATGGATAGAATCTGCCCTGCGCTTAATCCGTAAAAATAGCCCATTTGCGCATCCGCCTCTCTAAAAAATTCGCAAATAAATCTTGCGATTGAATAAAATAGCATATAAAAGCCGATGAGTTCGCCTTGAAAGCGCAATTTTCGGCGAATCAAAAATAGCGCCACAAACACACAAAATCCCTCCAAAAACGCCTCATAAAGCTGACTAGGATGCACAAGTTTGTCGCCTACCAAAATGCCGATGGGGAGATTTGTCTCTCTGCCGACTAATTCGTGGTTTAAAAAGTTGCCGATTCGCCCCAAAATATAGCCCAAAGGTAACGCAATCGCCGCTGAATCCATAAGCATAAGAAAAGATTTTTTGTTGCGCCACGCACACAAAAATGTGCCGATGATAAAGCCCACAACCGCGCCGTGATAGCTCATACCGCTAATGCCGACAAATTTGCCGTCCTTAAAGGGATTGAAAATCTCCCACGGATGCGCTAGATAGAAGCTCGTATGCGAATCATAAATCAAAATATAGCCCACTCGCGCCCCTAAAATGATGCCGATTTCAGCGTAAATGAAAAAGGATTCAAGTAATTTTGGCGAAATGGGATATTTGTCCTTTTTGATAAAAAACTGCACGGCGATTAGCCCGATGATTAGCGCACTTGCGTAAGCTAAACCATACCAATAGACATTTACGCTACCAATGCTAAATGCGACTCTATCGAAGTTTTGGTAGATGAGATTCCAGCTATTCACTCAATATATTCCTTAATCTTTATGTCAAAAAACTTGTTAAAATCAATATTTTGCAAAAACTCATAAAGCCGTGAATTAGCCACGATTATGTTGATTTTCACACCGCCATTTTCTTTCAAATTTAAGATAAATCCTAGCAAGTATGAATCCACCACCACGCTATTTATAAAATACAGCGTGAGCGCGGAGTCGGCGATTTCTTCTTTGATTTGCGCCTTTATTTCGATATATTCGTCATAGTCGCGCAGTTTGCCATCGATTATGACTTCTTTGCCGCCTCTAACTAGCCTTGTAAAAACTTCCAAAAGTTCCCTCCATCCGCGCAAAATGCGTAATCAAAAATGCGGATTTTGTAAGAATGTAGCATAAGTCGCTTAAAAGATTCGCCACCATAGACACTATCGCCTAAAATTGGGTGCTTTATGCTCTGCAAATGGACGCGAATCTGATGCGTTCGCCCCGTTTTTATGACGACTTTTAGTAGCGTTTTTTTGCCATAAATTTGAAGCGGAGTGATTTCACTAATCGCGCTTTTGCCGTTTTTGAAGCTAATCTCACTTTTTGCGTAGTGATTTTTTGCCGTGTATATGGGCTTATCGATGATTTGTGGCTCTGCGACAATCCCGCTTACAAGTGCCAAATACTCTTTATAAACGGCGCGATTTTTAAACTCTGCTAGGGCTTTGGCGTAAAATTCGCTATCCTTTTTTGCAAGTAAAATCACGCCACTTGTGGGCTTATCCAATCGATGAAGCAAAGCAAAATCACCAAATTTTTTCTCCAAAATCGCGCAATCCACCGCATTTGGCTTATTTATCGCCAAAATATGCTCATCCCTAAAAATCACTTCGCATTTATCAATTTCTAAGATTTTTAGCGGAGTTTTGGTGCTTATCACATCACTAGCGCGAATCTTTTTGCCAGAGCTCTCCACAAGTCCGCTATCTAGCAAACTTTTTGCCTCTCTATTTGATAAATTTTTTTGCATTGCCAAAATCTTATAAGCTTTATCCACTTTATCGCCCTAATCTGCGAAAATTTCGCTAATTTTATTTTGCATATTTTTTAGTGCCAAATCTTTGATTTTGCTTTTTGGTAAATTTTGCAAATCGCCCAAAACCGCGATGAGTTCGTCATTTTTGATAATCTTATAATTTTCGATTAGCTCAAAAAGGGCGAGTTGATTAAAAATGTGTTCGCCACTGATGATTTGTGTGCCAAAAAATGCGCATTCTAGCGGGTTGTGTCCGCCCATTTTCACAAAACTCCCACCCAAAATCACACAATCCGCAATCGCATAAATATTGATAAGTTCGCCAAGCGAATCAAGTAAAATCACGCTAGATTCGTAGTCTAATCCGCTATCGCTGTATTTTGTCGCACTTACATTGTGCGCCTTTATGATTTCCCAAACTTCGCCAAATCGCTCAGGGTGGCGTGGTGCGATGATTAGGCGATGAAATGGCGAATCGATAAAATTTGCCTTAAAAGCGCGTAAGATTAGCTCTTCTTCGCCTTTGTGAGTGCTAGCAGCGACAATGAGCGTTTGGCTTTGCAAATTTCTTTTAAGATTCTGCGAAATTTTGGGGCGTAAGAGTGCTTTGATATTGCCGATAGTTTCGATTTTTTGTGCGTTAGATTCTGCGCCAAGTGCTAAAAATCGCTCAATATCTGCCTTTTGCTGAACGAAAATTTTATCTACGCATTTAAAAAATTGCGTGTAAAAAAACTTATATTTTTTGTATTTTGGGTAGGATTTTGTGCTAATTCGCGCATTTAGCAAAATCGTGTGCGCTCCGAATTTTTTGGCGCAAAAAAATAGCATAAACCACAGCTCCGCTTCCAAAACCACGAGTTTTTTTAGGCTTTTTGGCATTATAAATGGGATAAAAATTTCAAATGGCAAGTAGCGTATTGCCACGCTTTTATGCGCTGAAAATAGCTCATTTGCCTTTGTGTATCCCGTGTTTGTGGTGGTTGTGATTAAGAGATTTTTTTGCAAGATAGATTCGCTTAAAATGGCTTGAAGCGAATTTATTTCACCCAAAGAGCAAGCGTGAATCCACACTTCTGGCGCGAAATTTGCCGATTCAAACGCGCCATTTTTCCACATAAAAAATCGCGCTGGGATTGAGTGGCGATATTTTGGCTTAAATGCGCTAAAAAAGCACAAAATGGGGAGCATAAAAATATATGCCACGCAAAGCAGGGCATAATAGCAGATTGCAAACATACGCTATTTTTTGGCTTTGCTTTTGGTGGCGGATTTTTTAGATTCTGCGGATTTTGTGGATTTTGCGGTTGTTTTTTTCGCACTAGATTCTGCGGATTTTTTGGTTGCTTTTTTTGCGCTAGATTCTGCGCTTTTTGTGCTTTTTGCGCTTGATTTTTTGCTAGATTCTGCGGATTTTTTAGTAGTTTTTTTATCAGAATCTGCATATCTCTCTCTTTCGCTTTGCTCCAAATACAAGATTCGCCCACAATGCGGACAAGTCGTAATCGCATCAGCTTTGAATAAATCCACGAAAATTCTATCGTTGATTCGTATAAAGCACCCGCTACACGCTTGTTTTTTGATAGGCACGACACTACTATCCTTCGCCCATTTGCGGACTTTTTCATAAAATACGATGAGTTTATTTTCGATGGTTTTTGCGATGAGTGCCTTTTCGTTGAAAATCGTTTTTAGCTCATCGTGAATCACGCCCACCCGTTCATTCACGCTAACTTGCGTCTCTTTGATAATCTCTTGCAATTCGTTCATTTTGTCGATGATTGCGCTCTCTTTTTCTTTGAAATTAGCGATTTTTGCCTCCAAATCGGCGATGATTTGATTTGCAAAGGTGATTTTTTCCTTTGAGATGCCATTTTCAGCGTCCAATGCGCGAAACTCTCTCTCGCTTTTTGCAACCGCCATTTTTTTCTCTAATTGCGCGATTTTCTCGCTATTTTCGGCGATTGTTAGCTCACTATTTGAAATCTCCACACGCGATTTTTTAATATCATTGCGAATCTCTTCTAAATCCCACTCCAAGCTATTTAGCTCTTTGACTTTGGATTCGAGTTCGTATTCAATCGCGGCGATTTGTGGCTCTTTTGCAGAAGCCCTTTTGTCAATTTCTGAAATTTTGATAAGATTTAGCAAGTCGTTATTCATCGTGCTGTCCTTAATTTTAACTAAATGGATTTTTTGAATCGCAAATTATAGCGTTATAGTCAATTTTTTTCAAATATTTTTGCAAAATTGCGCCAAAATGCCCTTCGCTGTGGTAATGCCCGACATCGATGATGGAGACTTTTTGGCTTAAAAATCGCATTGCATCGTGATATTTTACATCGCCTGTGATAATGCAGTCATTTTCGCTTAACACTTCATCGCCGATTGCCCCGCACCCTGCGCCACAAACGATGATTAGATTTTCTACAAAGTCGCTTGAACGCGTGATTTTTAGGTTAGAATCAGGCATTTTTGCTTTGATATGCGCCAAAAGTTTGCCAAAATTATCGCAAAATGGCACTTTTATTATGAATCTATCTTGCGAAAAATTTTTAAATTTAAGCACATCACGCACGAAAGATTCATTTAAATGACTTAAATCAAAATTCGTGTGAAATGCAATAAGCGCGATATTTTTGCGAATGAGAATCTCCAAAATATTATTTGGATAAAAATCCGCGCTCAAAGTTTTCAACGGCTTAAAAATCAGCGGGTGGTGGGCGATTAGTAGCGAATCTTGCGGGAGATTTTGCGCGATTTCTATCGTGGCTTCAAGCGATAAAAAAATCTCTTTTATTTTTGCATTTTTTCGCCCAATCAAAATCCCGCTATTATCCCAGCTCTCTTGCGAATCAAAGGGCGAAATGCTATCCAAAAACTCATAAATTTCAAAAAGCGTTTTCATAAAAACTTCCTTAAAAATGTCCTTAAAATTTGCTAGATTCTGCGAATTATACACAAATCGCAGAATCTTACACAAAATTCGCAGAATCTAATATTTTTTCGCAGAATCTTACACGAAACGCACGAAATTCGCAGAATCTAAAATAGATTCGTCATTGCGAAACTTGCGAATGCAAGTCGTGGCAATCTATTTTTTAAATCCACTTTTTAAATTGCCACCTTTTTAAATTCAGCGTTAAATTTAGCGTTAAATTCAGCGCAGATTCTGCGATTAAAATCAATAAATTTGAAGCAACAAAGCGATATTTTTCTTTATTTGCTCGATTATATTTTTATCGCATTTCTTAATAAATTTCGCATTTCGCGCTTTAAAATCCATACTTTTTATTTGGTCGCTCAAAATCGCTCCATCCCTATCTGCCACAGCGCAGGGCACTTCAAAGGGATAACCCTTAATTTTACTAGTAATTGGCACGCAAATGCACAAACCGCTTTTTGCGTTATAAGACTTCGCACTTAGCACAACAGCGGGTCTTTTGCCCATTTGCTCGTGTCCATTTTGTGGGTTAAAATCCAGCCAAATAATATCCGCATATTCAGGTATATACATTACCATTCCTTGCCTAATGAATTATCAATCCACTCGCTATCGATATTTAAATTATATTCATTGATTTCATCGCACATTTGCGCTAAATCCCTTTGCTTTTCTATGATGATTTTATCGTCCTTTATTACCATTTGCAGTTTTGAATCGATATTCAACCCTAATTGCTCTAAAAACGCACTTGGGATGCGCAATCCTAATGAATTGCCCCATTTGTTTAACTTAATCTCACTTATCATTTTTTATCCTTAAATGTTAAAGTTTATACAATTATACTATAAAGATTCTGCGCTTCGCTTTAAAATCGCAGAATCTAATATTTTTTCGCAGAATCTCGCACGAAACGCACGAAATTCGCAGAATCTAAAATAAAATTCTACCCACCCCCTTAATCCCCCTCCGCAAGGGAGGGGGAGAGAGAGAAGCCCCTCCCCTTGCGGGAGGGGTTTGGGGTGGGGTATTTATCGCAAGGTATGGAGAAATTTTAAGATTCTGCGAATCTCTCATCCGCCGCCCATAAATTGCAACATTTCGATTTTGTCGCCGTCTTTTAAAATTATGCGTTTATAGTCCTCTTTTTTCACAAAATTCGCATTTAGCGTTATGGCAAAAATCCTTGATTCTGCGCCCTGCTCCACGCCTAAAATCGCCAAAATCTCATCGATATTTTTGCCATTTTCAAACTCCATAGATTCGCCATTTACAAACACTCTCATTTCTCACCTCCAAAAAAGCGATAGAAAAATCCCGCTTTATTCACCTGCTTTGCCCGTGCCACGACTAAATCGCCATCTTTGGCATCGCTTGTCACCACGCTCCCAGCGGCGATTAGCACATTATTTTCGATATAAATCGGCGCGACTAGCTGCGTCCCACTGCCGACAAAGACATTTTTGCCGATGAAAGATTTATGCTTATTTTTGCCATCATAATTGCAAGTAATCACCCCAGCACCGATGTTTGTGCCACTTTGCACTTCGCTATCGCCCAAATAGCTCAAATGCCCCGCCTTTATATCCATCAAATGCGAGTTTTTCACCTCCACAAAGTTGCCGATGTGCGAGTGTTTGATAAGCGAGTGCGGGCGGATTCGCGCAAATGGTCCGATTGTGCTGTGCGCAATCTCGCTTGATTCAACCACGCTGTGCGCTAAAATCTTGCTATGTATAATCTTACTTTTGCCCTTCAAAACCGCGCCATTTTCAATCTCGCATTCGCCTTCAAACTCCACGCCAAACTCCAAATAGATTGTGTGTGGCAGGTGAAAAATCGCCCCTTGCTTCATCGCTGAATCTCGCAATCGCTCTAACATAAAGCCCTCCGCTTTTGCAAGTTCGACTTTTGAATTTACCCCCATAAAATCGCGCTCATTTGCCACAATCCCGCAAATATCATCGCTAAATTTTATAATATCTGTTAAATAAAATTCGCGCTGATTGTTATGAGAATCAATGCAGGGCAAGGCAGATTCAAGCAACGCGCGATTTAGGCAATAAATCCCCGCATTTGCCAAATTGATTTGCTTTGTCGCAAAATCTGCGTCCTTTTCTTCGACAATCGCGCTAACTTTATCGCCCTCCATCACCACGCGTCCGTAGCCTGTGGCGTTTTGTAGCTCCAAAATGCCAAGTGTGATTTGGCTTTTTGATTGCGCGAATTTTTGCAAAGATTCGGCGCGAATGAGGGGCATATCGCCACTTAAAATTAAGATTTTTTCATATTTTGTGGCGATGGGTGCTTTTGGCGTGGTAGATTCTGCGCCTTGCATTATCGCCCCTGCGGTGCCGGGATAGTTTTTGTAATCTTGCAAATGCAAATGTAGCGACTTCTCTACAAACTCGCCATATTGCTTACAAATCGCATTTTTTATCAAATCCGCTTCGTTATACAGCACGATATGAATGTCATCGCTAATCTTTGCCACTTCATCGATGATACAAAAAAGCATTTCTTTGCCACAGATTTTGTGCATAACTTTTGGGATTTTACTTTTCATTCGTGTGCCAAATCCACCCGCCAAAATTATCGTAGAAATGGGCGATTCGGCGGGCGATTCAATTATAATATTTTTCATAAAAATCAATCCTTTTTGTTTTTTATAAAAATTTTAACACAAAAAAAGATATAATCGCAAATTTATTTTCAAACAATCTCATAAAAAGCGAGAAAAGATGGATTTAGGAAGCGTAATTGGTTTAGCATTTATCATTGTGCTACTTTTTTGGTCGACTGTGCTAGGTGCTGGAATCTCCGTATATATCGATATCCCATCGGTTATGATTACCTTTGGCGGTTCGATAGCGGCACTTATGATTGCTGTAAAGTTCGAGCAGATGCGCAATATATTTCGATATATGGGAATCGCTTTCAAACCGCACACTTATGACATCCCGCAACTAATCAAAACAATCACCGAATACTCCATAAAAGCTAGGCGCGATGGGATTTTAAGCTTGGAGCAAAATGTCAATCAAGAAGAAAACGACTTTTTACGCAAAGGGCTAAGTATGGCTGTCGATGGCGCGGAGCCGGATTCGATAAGAGAGCTTTTAGAGATTGATATGGAGCAAAGTTTTTCTAGGCATAATGGCAATGCGGATATTTTCGAGCAATGGGCGGCGTTGGCGGGTTCATTTGGTATGCTTGGGACGCTGATTGGACTTGTGGCGATGCTTGTAAATATGAGCGACCCTAGCTCTATTGGACCTGCGATGGCGGTGGCGTTGATTACGACTTTGTATGGTTCGCTGATTGGTAACACCGTTGGTGCGCCGATTGCAAATATTTTACGCATTCGCGCACAAGATGAAGTGCTAATGCAATCACTCGTGATTGAGGGCATTATAAGCATTCAGGCGGGGGATAATCCGCGCATTTTAGAGACGAAACTTTTATCATTTCTGCCACCTAGTGAGCGCGTTAGTCAATTTGACTAAATTTAGGATTTTATAGTGGCAAAGAAGTTTGAGCCAAAGCCAAAGGGCGGATTGCCCCTGTGGCTAGGGACTTTTGGCGATTTGATGAGTTTGCTTCTCACATTTTTTATTTTGCTTTTATCGATGGCGACTTTTGATGCCAAAAAGCTAAAAGAGGCGGAGGCGAGCATTCGCGGGGCATTAAGCATATTAGAGGGCGGTATCAAAATCGAGCCAAGCGTAAATCGTATAACCTTACCCGGCGACATCGTCCCACCGCCCGAATACGCGCAAGAAGTAAAGCTAATTGAGCAAAGTTTGATTGAGTTAAGCGAATCGCCCAAAATCTCCGCAGGTGCGGCAAATATCATTGGAGATGGCATAAATGGCTTTATCATCACTTTGCCTACAAATATGCTTTTTGATAAAAATTTTGCTGTAAATGAGGACGCAAAGCTATTTTTGCGCCGTGTGAAGCAGATTTTTGAGCGAATGCCAAAAAATACAAATATCGAAATTTTGGGGCGGGTGAATCTTTCAAGCGCACAGATAAATTTGGAGCGCGCTTCAAATATCGCACTTGCCATTTCGCGCGAACTACACGCCTTGCAAATCGATGGCGCGAGGATTAGCACAATCGGGCGCGAGGATAAAAGTGTCGAAAATGACACGATAAACATTCGCTTCTACGCAAAAGAGGGAGATTCTGCGCCAAAAGGGATTTTGGATAAGGGTGCTAAATAATGCAGATTCTGCGATTTTTGGCATTTTTGATTTTTATATCGCCACTTTTTTCTGCGCCAAATGAGACAAATGCGATTCAAACTCCGCCGAATCTAGATGAGCAAGGCAGACTAATTTTAGAGCAACCGCGTGGCACGACAGGCAACACGATAAATCCAAGCCAAGTAACGGATTTACCTGCCACAATGTCGCCCACATTGCCTGTCGTGAATCTCTCCATAAACGCCCCAAAAGAGCCGGGCGATTTGGTAAATACGCTAAATATCGTAGTAATCATCACGCTACTTGTCCTTGCGCCTAGCCTTGTGCTTGTGATGACAAGTTTTACGCGAATCATAATCGTGCTAGGCTTTTTACGCACCGCAATGGGGACGCAACAATCGCCACCCACGCAAATTTTGGTAAGCCTTGCGCTGATTTTGACATTTTTTATAATGGAGCCTGTGGCAAAAAAAGGCTATGAAGTCGGCATAAAGCCATACATTGCAAAAGAAATCCCCTATGATGAAGCATTTGTGCGCACAATCGCGCCATTTAAAGAATTTATGCTAAAAAATACGCGTGAGAAGGATTTGGCGTTGTTTTTTCGCATTCGCTTGCTTGAAAATCCAAAGACAATCGATGATGTCCCGCTAACCGTGCTGCTACCCGCATTTATGATAAGTGAGCTAAAAACGGCATTTCAAATCGGCTTTTTGCTCTACTTGCCATTTTTAGTCATCGATATGGTTGTAAGCTCTTTGCTAATGGCACTTGGTATGATGATGCTCCCGCCTATAATGATTTCACTGCCTTTTAAGATTTTGATTTTTATTTTAGTCGATGGATTTAATTTGCTGATTGGGAATCTTGTAGGCAGTTTTAAAACCTAAAAGTTTGTTTTTTTGGCAATTTGTTCTAGGTATGCAATTTGCGCCGTTTTCGCATAAAACCGCGCTCAATGAACCCCCAAGTTCTATTTCGCTTGTTTCACGCAAAAACGACGCAAAGCCACACCGCTATTACTTCGATTGAGATTCTGCGATTTAAAAAAAACGCATTTGGCAAATAAATGCCTTGTGCGTTTTTATTTAAGATAATTTATTTTTCTTTACACGCTATGTCGTGTCCTAATTTACAGGCTTTTTTGTAAAAATGCTTTGATTTAATTTTGGCAGCTTTTTTCTCGCTACCTTTTTTAGAATCAGCTTCCCTGTAATAGTGATGTCCAAGCAGATTACAGCTATTTATCTCATTGTATTCACAAGCCTTGTGTAAAAACTCTACATATTTTTCAGGATTTTCTTGCAATACTTTTCGATAGCCGTGTGCATCGCCATACTCAACAGCTATTGTAAGGCACGAAGGACCATCTCTTAAATCACAACCCTTAAAAGCATATTCTACACGCAATTTGCCGAATTCTGCTTCATAGCGCGATTCTAGATATTTGCTACTATAAAATAAAGATACGAATCGGCAAGCTTTGCCCTCTCTTGCCTCACATCTTGCCTTCAATTTCTCTAAATTATCCTCTATAATTTTATAGTCAGCATCCCTATTTATGTTTAGTCCTTCAAGGCTTATCGCAAACGCAACAACTGCAACAATCATTGATAACAATATTGCTTTCATAGTAATCCTCCGCTGAAAGTGTTATTTCTTTGCTTTCAAAAACCAAAGATTCTGCGATTATAGCGCAATAAAATATCAATCCATCATCGCAAGGTAATTTTAAAAATTATCAAGTTACGATTTTATGCAAAAATGCGAAGTAGATTGCCTAGATTCTGCGATTTTGCAGAATCTGAAAATAAAAATATTGTCATTACTAGCGCGAAGCACGAAGTGCGAAGCGAAGAATCTCAAAAAAATACAAATGGATTGCTTCGGCTTTTTTAAAGCCTCGCAATGACGAAGTGGGGCGTTGCTGTCCGTCATTGCGAGAAAAAAACAAGCGATTCAAGTGATAACAATGGCGATTTTATCGCAGAATCGCAGAATCTAAAAAGAGATTTTTCGCTTCGCTCAAAATGACAATTTAATTTGGATTGCTTCGTTGCACTCGCTTCGCTTCGTGCGCCTCGCAATGACGGCGTGGAGTGTAATTCGCAGAATCTGTCACATTTCGCAGAATCTCGCACGAAAAACGCAGAATCTAAAAGCAATTTTCGCAGAATCTACCGCCAAAGTCGCAGTTTTCGCAAAATGCCTTTCGTCTTTGAATGCACTCCAAATTGTCGCATTGCAAATTTATAGAGATTTTCCCTGCTTTGCGTGATTTGCGAGTTACTCCGCATAAATGCGTCATCATAATTTTTATCAAAAATATTAAACAAAAAGCACTCCATCCGCCAATCAAAAATCTCTTTGTGATGAAAATCCAAAAATAGCGGTTCTCTCAACTTCGCCAAATACGCGCTTTCATCGCTATCAATGCGCTTTATTTCATCTAATATTTGCGGAAAATCACTCTCAGATTCTACGAAAATCACTGCATTTTTATTGATTCCCCCCCCCCCCGTATCTAACGCACCAAAGGCACTTTTATCGCCCCAATAAATGGGAATCGTCCTTGCGGCGACTGCTTGGATTAACTTTTCTGTGGTGTATCCGCTCGTGCTTGAATTCTCAAAGCATAGACTGAATTTGCACTCGCTTTGAAAGGCAAATTTATCCGCCACCGCGCCACCGACATTATTCAAAAATCGCCCCGCAGAATCTACCCTTTTATATGCCGATAAAATCTCATAAAACTCGCGCCGAAGCGGATTTGCCCCGCCATTGCTAACGATAAAATTGCAAAATCTGCGTTTTTGGCGCAGAATCTCACTTGAAATCCCAAGATGCTTGTCCCTTGCGCGCAAATAATCGCCTCCATAAAACAAATACAGCGGATAGCGCAAATATCGCTCCCCAAAGTCCAAATGGCAAAATGCAATGGCATAATCGCAAAAATTAAAGTCCGGCACGATATTTTCGCCCGTGTAAAAAATGCGAACGCAATCATAGTTGATGTGCTCTGCGCCAAACACGCTGTAAAAGAGATATTGCGGATTTTTGGCATCCAAAATCACGTGATATTTTTGCGCTAAAATCTCTAAGATTCTGCGTTTTATCCCATCCATCGTGGTAAAATCCGCAAAATGCACTCTTATTTTTTTCATCATCAAATCCTTTAAATTTCGCAGAATCTTACCAAAATTATTTAGATATAATTGCGATTTTATTTTGATTTTTGGGAGTGAAAATGAGTAAATGCGATGTTGTAGTAGGCATTCAGTGGGGCGATGAGGGCAAGGGAAAAATTGTAGATAATTTGGCAAAAGATTATGACATTATCGTCCGCTATCAAGGCGGACATAATGCTGGGCACACGATTGTAGTGGATGGCAAAAAAGTCGCACTGCACCTCGTGCCTAGCGGGATTTTATATGAAAACACGCTAAATCTAATCGGCAATGGCGTGGTGCTAAATCCGCAGGCATTTTTGGATGAAGTCGCGCAGTTTGAGAGTGCGGAGGGGCGCATTTTTATCAGTCCAAAGGCGCATTTGATTTTGCCATATCACGAAGCGCGTGATAAAGCAAATGAAAGCGATGAGAAAAACGCCATCGGCACGACTTGCAAGGGCATTGGACCTGCTTATGCTGATAAAGTCTCGCGCGTGGGATTTCGCGTGGGCGAAATGTGCGATATTGAAAACTTTATAAAAAAACTACGCAAAAAGTTAGAAAATATCCCGCAAATAAATATCGATGAGTTAGAAGCGCAAATGAGGGAATATTCGCAGAATCTGCGCCCTTTTATCAAAGATATTGACGCGATTTTGTGGGATGGCATTGCTAAAAATAAGCGCATTTTATTAGAGGGTGCGCAAGGAAGTATGCTAGATATCGACCACGGGACTTATCCCTTTGTGACGAGCTCTACGACAATTTCGGCGGGTGCGTGTAGCGGAAGCGGGATTGCGCCAAGGGATTTGGGCGAAGTGATTGGCATTATGAAGGCGTATTGCACGAGAGTGGGCAAGGGGGCGTTTCCAAGTGAGGATTTTGGCGAGTGGGGAGCGATTTTACAAAAAAAGGGCGGAGAAATCGGCGCGACAACGGGCAGAGTTCGGCGGTGCGGGTGGTTTGATGCGGTGGCGGCAAAATACGCAATCGCCCTAAATGGCGTTAGCAAAATTGCTTTGATGAAATTAGATGTATTAGATGACTTTCCTAAAATCAAAGTTTGCGTGGGATATGAAAGAGGTGGCGAGACAATCGCAACTTGCGAAAATCTAAACTATCCATTTGATTTAAATGATATTACGCCGCGTTATAGGGAATTTAGCGGATTTAGTGGCGTTAGCGGAGTGCGGAAATTTGATGATTTGCCACAAAATGCAAAGGATTATATTTTCGCATTGGAGGCGATTTTAGGTGTGAAAATCGTCATAATCTCCACAAGTCCCGAGCGAGATGATATTATAATGCGTTAGGATTGCGCGGTGCAAACGAAATTTAGCAAGATTCTGCGATTAAAGCAAAGTATTGTAAGTAAAATCGAACTTGAACTTATAAAAGTAAATGCGGAGATTCTGCAAAAAAAGGGCGAAATTGCGGATTTGGAGCGACTAATTAGCGAGTTTTCTTTGCCAAAGGGGAGCAAAAATTACAGCGAATTTTTGAGATTTAAAGAGGGCATTAGCAATATTCGTGCGAAAATCACGGAGGAAAATGCCTTTTTGCAGATGATGGAAGCGCGAAAAGTGGATATAACAAAGCAATTTCAAAAATCAAAAATCGAGTTTGAGAAAATCAACTATTTGCATTTAAATGAAGTGCAGAATCTGCTTAAAAAAGCGCAGAGAGCGGAGCTTGTAGCGATGGATGAGATTGCGCTAAATAAATTTATGGCACAAAAAAAGGCGGAGCGATGAGAATTATTTTTATGGCGATTTGTTGCGTGGGGTGGGCGGTTTGCAATATGATTGATTGCAGTGCGATTTTTGCAGAGCGGAAAAATGAATTGCAAAGCAAACTAAACAAAATCGCCGAGCAAAAAAAGATGCTAAATATTTTATATGACGAGCAAAAACGCGCAAATAGCGATAGAATGGAGCAATTAAAACTGCAAGAAATCAAAGTGCAAAAGCTAATCGATGAGGCAAAAATGCGAGAAAATGAAATCAAAAATTTGATTAAGCAAAATGAGGAACTTCTCGCCCAAATTGACGCCAAAAAAAGCACCAAAATCGCCGAAACCTACGCAAAGATGAAGGATTCAAAGGCAAGTGAGATTTTCCAAGCAATGCCACTAAATCAAGCAGCAGAGATTTTATTTACAATGGATGCAAAATCAAGCGGGAAAATCCTCGCCAAAATGGACGCACAAAAGGCAGCAAAACTCACAGAGTTGCTAAAAAATGGTCCGCCATTTACACGAGATGAAATCGATGAATAAAAAAGAGGGCAAAATGAGCGCGTGGAAGCTAGAAAACGATGTCGATGACTTTGTAAAGGCGATTTTTGAAAGTTTGGGGCTAAATAAAAATAGCGATTATTTTGAGAAAACCGCCTCGCCTTATATGCAGGAAGCCCTAAAAGGTGCAAGCAAAAGTGGCAAGGGTGGCAAAGCTGCGATTGATTTTGTGGTGGAGAAATACAGCATTCCTGTGGTTATTGAAAATAAATTAGGCATTAAAAAGCTTTGCGCCGTAGAATCTCCGCTAGTTTTAAAAGAGGATATTCCAAGCGTTAGGGATTTCGCGCTAAATGGTGCTTTGCATTATGCAAAACATTTAGTCAAAGCAAATGCGTATAAAGAAGTCATAGCCGTAGGCATCGCAGGTGAAAGCGCAAGTAGCGTGGAGATAAAAGTCTTTTATGTCGCTGAAAATAATACTTATATCGATACAAATTACAAAGATTTGGGATTTTTGCGCGATAAAGAAGCTTTTGATGAGTTTTATGAAAATATCAAGCTAACCGATGAGCAAAAGCATAATTTTGCCATTTATAAAAGGGGGCTTATATCCACGCACGCCAAAAATTTAAGCAAAATTATGAATGACTTTTCGATTTTACCGCACGAGCGGGCTTTATTTGTCGCGGCGTGTTTGCTTGCTATGCAGGATATCAAAAGTGGCGCACAAACGCTAGAAAAAGGCTTGATTCCTGATTTGCTTTTGGGCGCAGATGGAGATTACAGAGATAGTATAAAAATCCAAAATCACATAGAAAAGTTTTTGCAAAACCACAATTTAGCGCAAGATAAAATCACTCTAATGACAAATTCATTCCACCGAATGACAATTAACGCAAATAGAGACATAATTAGAGCTTTGCATAAGCATTTAGAAAAGAGCAAATATCTCAAAGGCAAAACCGCCAGCACAAATAAGCAAGTTTTTACCTACATTTTCGAGCATATTTTCAACGAAATAAATACGCTTAATAAAAACACCAAATTTTATGACATTATGGGCGAAATGTATAATGAATTTTTAAAATACGCGATGAGCGGGGGCAAAGAGATAGGCATAGTGCTAACGCCATTTTATGTAACCAAAATGATGAGCAAAATATTAGAGATTGACAAAGATTGCAAAGTGATAGATTTAGCCACAGGCTCGGCGGGATTTTTAATCGCGGCTATGGATTTGATGATTAGCATAGCTACGCAAGACGCCAAAACGCAGAGTTTCAATCTAAAAGACAAAATAAATCAAATCAAACAAACACAGCTTTTAGGCATTGAGGAAAGTGCGGATATTTACGCCCTAGCTACTACAAATATGATTTTACGAGGCGATGGTAGCTCACAAATCATTCAAAACGACAGCTTTAACACCGCTTTGACGCAAACCATAAAAGACTTCAAAGCCGATAGAATCTTGCTAAATCCGCCATTTTCTTATAAAGAAAACGGAATGCCCTTTATAAAATTAGGACTTGATAATATGCCACGCCACGCATTAGGCGCGATTATTATCCAAGATTCTGCGGGGAGTGGCAAAGCGATAAATACAAATAAAGCCATTTTGCAAAAACACACGCTAAAAGCAAGTATCAAAATGCCAAGCGACTTATTTGCGCCGATGGCAGGCGTGCAAACGAGCATTTATATCTTTGAGGCGGGAACTCCGCATAATTTTAGCAAAAGTGTGAAATTTATCGACTTTCGCAATGATGGCTATAAGCGCACCGAGCGAAGTTTGCAAGAGGTGGATAACCCCACAGCGCGCTATAATGACATCGTAGAGATTTATAAAAATGGCAAGGCTTCAAGCAGATTTTTGCAAAGCAAGTGGAATTTAGATGAAATCTATATCGAGGATTTTATAACGCCTAGCGGGGCGGATTGGAATTTTGACCAGCATAAAAAGGTGGATTCAAAGCCCACATTGCAGGATTTCAAAAAATGCGTGAGCGAATATCTCGCGTGGGAAGTCGCAAATGTCTTAAAAAAGGATTGTCTTTAACCCCGCTCAAATAAGCGTAAATATCGCGAATCTTGAATCAGAGTTCATCGCACAAGGTGGCAAATGGGAGGAATTTAGACTTATTGATATGTTTAACTATAAGCGCGGAACGCGACTCGTAAAAAATGCGCGAATCAAAGGCGACTTGCCTTTGCTTACCGCAGGTGAATTTAATCAAGGCGTAAAAGAGTTTATCAGCAATCAAAATCAGCAAATTTTTAGCAATGCCATAACGATTGATATGTTTTGCAATTCTTTTGTGCATATTGAAAATTTTTGTTGCGATGATAATATTTTGGTTTTGAATCCAAAAGAACCGATGAGTAAATATCATTTGCGATTCATAAGCACGATAATTAACAAGGACAAATCAAAATATGGCTATGGCAAACAATACAGAATGGGCAGTTTAGAAAATCATAAAATCCCGCTCCCCACGATAGAGGGCAAAATCGCCTTTGATTTTATGGAATCTTACATAAAAGAGCTAGAAGCGGAGCAGATAAGAGAGCTAGAAGCATATTTGGAGGTTACAGGGCTAAAAGATTATGAGCTAGACGCACAAGAGAGAGAAGCATTAGCGATTTTTGCTTCTTTGTGTCATACCGATTCCGCACTTTATCATAATAAGTCCATTTGTCATACTGACCCTGAGCAAAGCGAAGGGGAAGTATCTCAAAAATCGACAAATAGAGATTCTTCGCTTGTCTTGCGACAAGCTCAGAATGACAAAAATACAGAATCTCGCAATGACACTCTTAATATCCATTGGCGCGATTTTACAATCGGGGAATTGTTTGAAGTAAGCAAATCAAAAAAGAAATTTAATGCCAACACTCTTACATTTAATGGTAAATATCCATATATTGCAAGAGGTGCAGGAAATAATGGCATTCGTGGTTATATTGACAAAGACATACAATATCTAAATGAAGCAAATACCATAAGTTTTGGACAAGATACCGCCACAATGTTTTATCAACCAAACCCTTATTTTACAGGCGATAAAATCAAAATTTTTAAACCAAAGATTCTAAAATTCGACAAATACATTGCGCATTTTATAATCCCCACTTTGAAAAGGGCGTTTTCAAATTTTAGCTGGGGCAGTAGCTCTTATAAAGAAAGCGTATTGGAAAATATGACAATATTGCTACCCGTAAATCAAAATAATGAAATCGCCTTTGATTTTATGGAAAAGTTCATTAGCGCGGTGCAAAAAGAAGTGATAAAATCCGTAGTTTTATGGAATCAAAAGCGCACAAACGCCACCAAAGCGATTGTGGAAAATCGCTAGTCTAGCGAATTTATATTTTTCACACAATTCGCAGAATCTAGCCCAAAATCGCAGAATCTACTTCACTTCGTCATTGCGAGACTTGCGAATGCAAGTCGTGGCAATCCACTCACGCTGTCATTGCGAGAGAATGAGCGAATGCGAATTCTCGTGGCAATCCATTAAGATTCTGCGAATCAAATGCGAAATTTCGCAGAATCTCACAAAGACAAAAAGGCAGATTCTGCGAATCGCAGAATCTAAAATTTTGCAAATATTTAACTATTGACAACATTTGCCAAAAGTGCTATAATTGTCGGCGAAATTCACGGCGGTGCTTTACCGCCACTCTTAAACCTCACAAAATTCACATAAACTTCAACCAAAATATCCCCTCAATTCGCCATCAAAAGCATTTATCATATCATCTAAAAACGCTTCCATTTTGTCGCTATCTATGCCGATTAGAATTTTTGTTTTGCCAAAAATTAGACAAGTAGAAAGTCTAGGTATGCCGTATTGATTGCGTTTATAGAGATTTTCAAAATGAAATGCGCGATTGCGGATATTTACAAACAACGAATAAGCGATTTTGACTTTTTGATAATTACGCATTTTGTCTTTTTTGTTAAATGTCGAATACTTTTTGAAATCGATATGCGCTAGATTTACCAAAGCATTATGAATTTTATGTTTTTCAATCTCACTACACCAAAACCCAAAAGTTTGATTTGAAATAAAATCATCATCATTTATTTACAAAATTTGCGCGACTTTATTGCGTGTGATAATCTCCAAAAGCCCAATTTTCGCGCTTAAATCTTTGATAAGCAAGAAATTATCTTTGTGTTGCGAGAGATTTTCATAGCTTTGCAGTCGTTTGTGCGAAAATAGCGCGATTTGCCTCTCTAAATCCATAATATGCCTTTATGTGCGTGAATTTATAATATTTTTAAAGCGCATTATATAATAATTTAGATTCTGCGAATTTATATTTTTCGCACGAGTCGCAGAATCTGCAAAACGCAGAATCTGCCCCCACTTCGTCATTGCGAGGCGCACGAAGCGAAGCGAGTGCAACGAAGCAATCCACAAAAAAATAATGTGGATTGCCACGATTTGACTTCGTCAAATCTCGCAATGACGGATTTTTTCGCGCTAGATTCTGCGATTTTATATTTTTCGCACGAGTCGCAGAATCTAACGCAGAATCGAAATCTTTGCACAAAATTCGCAGAATCTCACAAAAAAATCACAAATTTTCGTAGAATCTTTACGCATTTAACGCGTATTTTTAAAGATTTTTGCCTATAATTGCGATAAATTTTAGAAAACAGGCAAAAGCAGGCAAATGAAAATCACCAAAAAAACTTTTACAAACCTCTTCAAAAAGCGCAATATCGCCCCAAGCATCGGCGTTTTGCTGTGTGCTTTGATTGTGTATTTTATCCATACTTCGCCATTTTTTGAGCAAAATCCTCCGCAGATTTCCCTGCCAAACGCCTCGCATTGGAACTTAAAGTGGGATATTCCCATCAAAATCACCGACACTTCGGGCATTAAACGCTACAAAGTCGCTGTTAGTTTGAATGGAGCGCAAAAAACTTTGCTTAACAAAACGCCAGATTCTGCGTCAAATGAAGTCTCTTTCACGCTCCCCATCCCAAAGATGAATATTAAAAATGGCGATACGCTAATTTACACAATCACCGCGCAAGATAAGAGCAAAAATCGCTTTTTTCGCGGAAATATCGCACAAAGCGACTTAAAACTCACCATTGACACGCAGTTACCGCAAGTTAGCGTTATCCAAATGAGCAATATCATCGTGCGGGGCGGGGCGGCAGCGGTGGTATTTTATGCAAAAGATTCTGCGATGGCAAATATTTCGCTTACAAATGGATTTCAAAGTTTTGTGGCGTTTCCATTTTATAAACCAAATTATTTTGTCGGCATAATCCCTTGGTATATCAAAAATCCATCCTTTAAAAGTGCCATAATCGCGCAGGATAAAGCGGGAAATACGAGGCGATTTAATATCAATTTCGCGCGTTACAATCGCAGCTACCGCACTTCAAATCTCCCGCTAAAAAGCGCGTTTATCGAGGGGAAAATCGCAGAAATTATCGAAAATGGCAATATTTACACACTCGCGGATTTCAAAGATGAAATTAGCGCATTTACCTATGTGAATGAAACTATCCGCCAAAATGACGAGAACAGAATGAATGCCAAAATGCTAAATGCCCCCCGCGAAATAAATGAATTTGCCACATTTAAACCTGCAAATGACGCGCGAGTGGTGGGACTATTTGGCGATTATCGAAAGTTTAGTTTTAATAAAATGGATGCGGGGGATAGCTGGCATTTGGGCGTCGATTTAGCGAATGTGAAAAATATGCCAATAATCGCCTCAAATGAGGGCATTGTGACATTTGCCGAAGAACTTGGCATTTATGGAAATACGATAATCATCGAGCACGGATATGGCGTGGCGTCGCTTTACTCGCACTTGCAAAATATGGCGGTAAAAGAAGGCGATTTTGTTTATAGTGGCGATATTATCGCGCGAAGCGGGGAAAGCGGACTTGCATTTGGCGACCATTTGCATTTTAGCATTTTGTTGCAGGGACTGCCAAGCACCGCAAATGAGTGGATGGATAGCAAGTGGCTGAAAACGCACATAAATGATGTCTTAAAAAACGCAAGGGAGGTAATTGACACTTATGCCAAAGATTGAGCAGAAAAATATGCAGATTTTCATCATCCGCGCGGATATTCCGCTAGATGAAGTGGAGCGATTTGTCACGCAAAATAAGAGCGTTTTGCGACTGCACTTGCTGATGGTGGAGGATTTGAGTGCGGAAATAAGGGCGATTTTGGATAAATATGAGTTAGATTACTTGCAACCAAAAAATTTTAATTTTGGGGCGAAAAGTGGTGCAAAAAATGTTAGCGTGCTAAAAAATGCGAATTTGATACATAAAGATTCTGCGAATTTTGGGAAAATCGCAGAATCTTCGCAGAATCTCGCCAAAATCGCAGAATCTTCGCAGAATCTCGCCAAAATCGCAGAATCTACCCCCACTTCGTCATTGCGAGAGAATCCGCAGGATTCTCGTGGCAATCCATCGTTTTGTCATACTGAGCCATCCATTTGTCATACTGAGCGAAGCGAAGTATCTCAAAAAAGCACCGCAGATTCTGCGATTCACCCCAAATTCGCAGAATCTACCGATTTTCGCGTATTTACAGAGTTGCTTCGCAGTGGCGTGGAAATCAAAAGCGAGCAGAATCTAGCGATTTTCAATCGTGTGAATTCCGGTGCGAAAATTAGCACAAAAAAAAGTGCCTTTATTTTCGGCAAGTGCGAGGGCGAAGTGCGCTGTGATGGCGAATATATGATTTTATCACAAATCGCAAATGGCAAAATTTTATTCAACGGAATGGCAATCACGCAAAAAATGCTAAAATACAAACTAAATCTAATCGCAAAAGACGGCGATATTGGACTAAAAATAAGCGACGCACTAAGTGCAATAAACTAAATTTTTAAGGATACAAAATGAAACAGCGAAGCATTAAAAAACCCGTAGAGTTGGTAGGAATCGGACTTCATAAGGGCGTAAGCGTGAAAATGATTTTAGAGCCTTTGGGCGAAAACTGCGGGATTGTCTTTTATCGTAGCGATTTGGGCGTGAGTATCCCGCTAAAAACTGAAAATGTCATCGATACGACTTTGGCAACGGTGCTTGGTGTGCGCGAAAACCCCGAAGCAAAAGTCTCCACAATCGAGCATTTATTAAGCGCGATTTATGCTTATGGCATCGATAATTTGCGCGTGGTGCTTGATAATGAAGAAGTGCCGATAATGGATGGCAGTGCGATTGGGTATTGTATGCTTTTGGAGGAAGCGGGGATTTTGACGCAGGACGCGCCAAAAAAAGCACTCGCGATTAAAAAGCCCATCGAAGTAAAAGACGGCGAAAAATTCGTCCGTGTCGAGCCTAGCAAGGATAGCATTTTTGATTTTACAATCAATTTCGAGCACACCGCAATCAAAACGCAACAATATAGATTTGAATATTCGCCACAAAAATATAAAGACGAAATCGCCCGTGCGCGGACATTTGGCTTTTTGCAAGAGGTGAATTACCTGCGCTCTATCGGACTTGCAAAGGGTGGCAATCTCTCAAACTGCATTGTGCTTGATGAAAGCGGGATTTTGAATAAAGAGGGTTTGCGCTACAAAGAGGAATTTGTCCGCCACAAGATTTTGGACGCCATCGGCGATATGAGTGTGCTTGGAATGCCACTCATTGGGACTTATGTGAGCTTTGCAGGAAGCCACAAGCTAAATCACTTTTTGACACAAAAGATTTTAGCAGATAGCAAAGCATATCAAATCGTAGAATTGCCAAGCAACGCAGAAAACTTTGAATTTGCGATAGCGCACTCGTAATTTTATGCCAAACTCGCCACTAGATTCTACGAATGAAATGCGAGATTTTGCGCTAGATTTTGCGAATCGCCCCAAAAACGCAGAATCTAGCACACAAACCCAAATCTACCGCCAAATCGCCATTTATGCTACCCTTTGCATTGCGCTTCTAATTTGCGTTTTTAATCCCTACGCGCTTTATAATAGCGATATTACGCAGTTTGATAGCACACAGACAAAAGCGACACTTGGTGCGCTATTTGGGGCGTTTTTATTGGCAAGTTTTAGCGCGATTTATGCCCTTTCATTTATCCCGCAAAAGTGGCAGAAAATCCCCGCCTTTGCGTTAAGCGTGGCACTTTTCATTGGCATTGCGTATAGTTTTATTTTCACGGGCGATTATGGCGCGATGGATAGATTTTGGTTTGACAAACATCCATTTGTTTATGACAGCATAGAGCCGATAATCGCGCAAATGCGGATTTTCATCGCCGTTTTGGTGGCGGGCATTCTTTTTGTGATATTTGCGCTAAAATATTTGCTCTTTGTGTGGAAAATCATTTTTGCCACGCTTCTAATCGTAAGTGGCATAGATGCGCTAAAAATCACAAAGCAAAGAATGGACGCAAACAAAGCAGGGGAGGCATTTTTCTCATACTCCAAAACGGACAAAAATATCGTGGTAATCGTGCTTGATATGTTTAGCGGTTCGCATACGCCTTTTATTTTCGCGCAGTTTCCGCACCTTAAAAGCGCGTTAGATGGTTTCACACTCTACCCAAACGCCATTTCTAGCGCAAATCTCACCATCCCTACCGCCGCATCTCTCATCGGTGGCGAATATTACACCGCGATAAATATGAATAAAAGAGCGCAGAATCTCACAGCACAAATAGATTCTGCGTTTATAAACACTGCAAATGCCTTCGCGCAGGGCGGATTTAGCGCAAATCTGCTAACATTTGTAGGAAGCAATGTGGAGAATATCAAATCGCAGTTGAGCGAAAATGTCGCACTCATCGATTACAGCACAAATCAATTCGTAGATTTTTACGCGCAAAGCGAGGGTTTCGCAGATGATTTGACGCAGATAAAAGAGTTATCGAAAAACTTTGACATCGCTCAACTTTTGGTGTATGGTGCTTTTAAGTTCGCCCCTGAGTTTGAAGCGCGAAAACTGCTCTATGATGATGGTTGGTGGCGACTTAGTGGCGAAAAACGCTTAAAAAGTCGCTCCACTACTGCGATAAATTACACTGCGAATTTTTATGCGACATCGCGCATTTTGAAGACAGATTCTGCGAAACCGACTTTTAAATTTATTTGGTCGCTGATGACGCATTCGCCCTTTGGCGTGTATTTTGATGGGCAAAAATGCGACTTTTTCACGCAAAAAACGGCGTGGGACGACTTCTTGCATCCGCAAATCCGCCAAAATCCGCAATATTCTATGCACAAGTCCTATTTTCAGCACTATGACGCAGAATCTTGCGCGTTGCAGTATTTGCACGATTTCGTGAAAAATCTCAAAAATGCGGGGATTTATGATAACACGCAGATTTTCGTAATAAGCGACCACGCGGGCAATGATAATATCAACTTTCCGCTTCCAAATGATAATGACAAAAATAATGTCCGCCCCGATGTGCTGTTTTTATTCAAGGATTTTGGGGCGCGTGGGGAGTTGAAGGTGGATAAGCGTTTGATGGCAAACTTTGATATTGTGAGTATTTTTTGCGCGAATCTGCCACGCGGATGTCCAAATGTGCCGCCAAATATCTTGCAAAATTATCCGCAAAATAGGGAGTTAATCCACACTGCGACTTATCATTGGATGCTTCACAAGCACAAACCGCAAGAGTGGTTAATCTCAAATGCGCTCAAAGTGCGGGGCGATATTTACAAGGCGGAGAATTGGCGCAAGGCAGATGAATTTGTGAATATGAAGTAGATTTGTGCGGATTTTGCTTTTAGATTCTGCGATTTTTTTCGTCATTGCGAGAAGTCGCACTTTGGGCGACTTCGTGGCAATCCATAGGATTTGTGAGCGAAGCGAAACAACCATCCAAATTTAGATTCTGCGATTCGCATAAAAATCGCAGAATCTCGCATAAAAATCGCAGAATCTTGCATAAAATTCGCAGAATCTAAAACTGCCACTGCAAATACGCCTTCCCATAATTTCGCCACACGCGCATTTCTTCCATCCCGTGCGGATGCTTGTCTAACATAAAAACGCCAATTCCGCCGATTTCAAATCCATAAGGTAGCGCATATCGCGCACCTAGCGAAAATGCACTTTGCGATTTTTTATCGCTTCTGCTATCTCGCCCCATCGCTTCTAGCGCGAACTCATTTTCGCTCCCAAACTGCGCACCGATAAAACCATAAAATGTATTTGTGTCCGCATTATAGGCATTTGTAATTTGCGTCCCGCTGTGAATTGCCCCGGGGCGAATCACGCCAAATCCCCCGCCTTCGTGCGCTTCAAAGCGAGAGTTATTACCCAAATTTGCAATCTCAAAAACCTTTGCCCCAACGCGCTGAAATCCCGCGCCAAAATACAAAAAGTCCTTGTATGCGAACTCTTGCTCGATAAAGACAAAGTAGGTATCGCCACGATTTGCGGTGTTTAGATGTGTGTGGGCGGAGTGATTATGGGCGTGATTGTGCCCTGCGTGTGCGTGATTTGCCATATTTGTCATATTTGCGTGATTTTTTGCATAGTTTGAATGCAAAAATGCACCCTGCGCGATTGTTTTGCTCCGCCAATCATCTGCAAAGGACGCATCAAAGGCGACTTTTGCGCCATAAACTCCAAAATATTTATGCAAATAATATGCGTAGGGTTCGATATGAAAGCGTAGATTCTGCCCTAGCGTAAGGGCGAGATTTGCCCCACCGGCAAAGAGATTTTGCCCATCATACATTGATTTATAAAAATCAAAGTCGCCACTTATTTCGCGCATAATGTGTGCTTGCTCATTTACCCAAATGCCATAAATTTGCGCAGAGTGCGCACTAAAAGGCAAAGTCACTCGCCCAAAAACGCCCTGCATTGAGTGCCCCACCCACTCCAAATGCTCATCAAATCGCCCCGCCTTAACCTCCACGCCAACGCGTTCAAAATCCTTCACATAACCCAAATATGCGGTATTTGCGACAAAATTCGAGTTAATGTATTTGATTTTATCGCTGTAAAATGGCGCATACGCCACCGCGCCAAGTCCCGCCACAACGCCATCTAACGCAGAATCTGCATTTGCAAATGGCGCACTTTGCAATAAAAACTGCGAGTAGAGCATCGCATAATTGTCATTTTTTGCGCCCATTTCTTTGCTTGACAAAATCGATGTTTTGCCAAAAATGCCGACTTTTGCGCTAAGTGTGGCAAAATCGACTTGCTTAGATTCTGCGTGGGTGTGCAAATCATAATGGTGCAATGCGCCGTGAGTTGCGTGGTGTGAGTGATTTTCGTGCGATTCGTGGTGCTCGTGATTTTCATCCGCATTTATCGCGCCAAACATCAAAATCAATATTCCAAAAGCAAATTTTTTCATAAAAGTCCTTTTTGTAAAATCTAAAATGCGAATTATATAATGTTAAACTTAAAAATTAAGTATTATTCTTATTATGTGAAAAATTTTTATGGGATTCTGCGAAAATTTAATAAATCGCAGAATCTCGCAATGGCGAAGTTTAGCGCAGATTCTGCGAGCGGAGTGTTTCGATAATTTGCTTCATTTTAGCAAAATCTTTTTTGCCATCGCTTTCAATCCCGCTTGAAATGTCAATCGCATAAGGATTTAGCGACATTGCGCGGGGGAGATTGTCCGCATTTACCCCACCTGCGAGAAAAAAGCGCGTGGCAAAATCAAAGGCAAAATGCCTAGATTCTGCGATTTTCGCACTTAATTTCTCCCACTCAAACGCCACGCCACTCCCCGCATTCGCGCTATCTAGCAAGACAAAATCCGCATTTAGATTCTGCGCCTCCAAAATCAAATGCGAATTACACGCATTTATCGCCTTAATAATGGGCGGATTCTGCGCTGAAATGTGGCGCAAAGACTCGCGCAACGCGCTAATATAGGCGTTATTTTCATTGCCGTGAAGTTGCACTATGTCGATGATTTTACTTTGCACCGCTTCGCAAATGCGCTCCACAGGGCTATCTACAAACACGCCCACCGCCTTGATTTGCGAATTTAGTCGTGCTTTTAGCTCCCCCGCCAAAGCAAAATCCACAAATCGCTTGGATTGCCTCGCAAACACAAAGCCCACAAAATCGGGCATTAGCGCGTTTGCAAACTCAATATCACACTCCCTAAACAACCCGCAAAATTTGATTTTCATAAGATTTATCTTTTATTGAAATGTCTTATCCGTGCAATTTTCTAAAATATTTCTTATTTTTTCTCTTAATTTTTCTTTTGTAGATAGAATATAATATATAAAAGCTGATATAACCGTGCCATTGTTGCTTTCTTTCAGTCTGCTATCTTTATAATATTCATTTATACAAGATAATTTTTCTTTGACCTCTTTTTCGCTTATATTTTTACATTCTTGTTTTGAGCATAAAACACTAAAAAGATTGAAAAAAGTTTCTCTTGGATTAAATTGTAAAGATTTTAATATATTAACATTTAGCATAGTAAAATGTGTCCCAAAATCATCGCTTTGCAAAACATCGTCACTGAAATTTTCATTGTCTTCAAAAATAAGCCTTAAATTATGCTCCATACTTAAAGGGATATGTTTGAAGTTTGTATTATGAAACACCATTTTGCTTTGCTTTTGATATTCTTTTTCGGTTCTAAAAAATATAATTGAAAAAGGCGTAATCATATTTTTAATCTTATCACTACCGTCTTCTGCAGCACTAATTCTATGGTTACCATCTATACGATAGAAAACACTATCGCCTCCTTCTTCTTTTAATGTGCTTAAAGTTGCATAGCCTCTAAATGTCAAAAAACCACCCAAAGAAAATTCCATTATGCCTTTTAATTTCATTGCTGTCCTTCTAATATAATTTTTTCTACCTGCAATTTAGCAGATTCTAAAATATTTTTAGCTTCTTTTTGTAAATTTATGGATTTTTGTTTGCGCCTAATAATTTCATTGGCGATTTTCTCTTGCACACTTAATGGCGGCAGAGGGATTTTTAGATTTAAAAAGTCATTATAATTTATCGAACTCATAATCGAACCGCTCGCTTCTCTTTTAAGCAAAGTTTGAAATAAATTTGCGCGCAAAATATTTATTAAAAAATCTTTTAATAGATTTTGCTTAACCTTGCTTATGACAAAAAAACCCGTTGAAGCGATTAGATTTTCTTTCTCCTCACTTACAAGCGCAATAGCTTTCATTGAGCCACTTAAAGTTGAAACTAATAAATCGCCCTTAAACACCCTTTGCCTCGCCCTACTTGGAAAGTCTTTGTTTATTGGTATCGTGTCTTTGATAAAGCCGTTTTCTTTTTCAATGCAGGATAAATCTATGTAGTTGATAAAATCATATTTTTCCATAGATTCTAATTGTTGATTGATAAATGCAATATCACGGATTTTAGCGACTTCGTATTTACCCTGATTTATGGCGTTTTGTAGGGTGATGTAGTAGCATTGATGATACTCGGCGTCAAAGCGAGTGTCGCTGATTTCGCTAAGTTTGACAAAAAATATTCTCCTTTTTAAATCGCTTGTGGCTTTTGGTGACAAGCTAATGCCTAACTCGCTTAAAAGAAAACTATCAATAGAATCTAAAATCTCTTGTGCTTCGCTCTCTTTACGCCTTTTTTCTAAATACGCGTTGTCCATAATATCAACAACGTATTGCTGGATTTCTTTTGGTGGAATTTCAGGGATTTTTAAATCTTTGATTCTTTCTATTGCTAATTTTGGTATGGTTGTTTGAATGTAATTTTGTTTGATTTGTTGTTGCACAAAATCCATTTTCAAAATAATATTTAAGAATTTTGGCAAAATATTTTCAGCGACTTGCAACTTAACGCAATTTTCAGTCAAAATAACTCTATTGTGTGTATCATTGTGAAACAAAAATATTTTTCCAATAGTTCCCGCATTTGATATAGCGATTTCATTATTAAAAATTTCATAACGCTTTAATATATTAAAAATCTCTTTATCGATTGATTTTAGGGAATTTATATCAATATGTGTTTTCTCAGAATCTAAGTCATCAACTCGTAAATATTTATACATAGTAGATTCTTTCGCATAGGTTTTACCTTTAGGGATTCTCTTGCCACTTTTGATATTACAAATATGCTTTAATGATTGCGTTTTTATTGAATTTGATAGATTTGCGCTGTGATAATCAGCATCAAATCTCCCACCGCTAATTTCGCTCCATTTTCGTATAAAGATTTTCATAAATTTTACTCTGCGATTTGTGCTAAAAAGTCGCGTAAATGTTGCGCGATAGAATCTAGCTCATTTATGCCTGTTGCTTTACCTGTGGCGTCATAGCCGATATTTTCAGCAATAGCCATAAAAATATCATAATCAAGCCCAGCTTTATCAAATTCTTGTGTTTTTTGCGCTTGATATGAGTCTAGTAGTGGCGACTGCAAATTTTCTACTTGCTCTTTATATTTTTGGACTATGTCGGATTTTTTGCTTATATAAGACTCTCTTTGTTTAGTTTCCTTGCTTGGATAGTCTTTGTTTAGCTTTTTTAGTGCTTGTTTTTTGGTATATTCTAACGCAGTCATTTTGTCAATATATTGAAATTTTGTTTTTATGTGAGTTTGCAATAAAAATTTAGTTTCTTTGATTTTTTTAGTTGTTTCTCTTTTATGTTTTTGCAAAAACAGCACGGAGCTTTTTACCCCCGCACCCGTGTGAGAAAACGCCGTTTGTGGCATAGATACCACAGCCACGATTTTATACATTTCCTCAATAGCATCGCGCACATATTGCAAACTTGAATTTGTAAGGATTCCATCGGGAATTACGATAGCCAAAAAACCTTTTTCTTTTAAGAATCTATATGCTTGCTCAATAAATAGCACTTCGGTGCTTTGATTTTCGCGCTTTTCTCGTTCGACTTTGTCTTTAATATCAAGCCAATTTACTTCTTTATTGCTAAAATTGTATTGGTGCAAGTAAGCGCGTTCAGTCTGCTTAATGATTGAGCCAAAAGGTGGATTTGTGATAATAAAATCAAAATAATTTTCTTTAAAATTTGCATTGTTTGTTTTGTTGGCGATGGTATTAGCATTTTGTTGCTCTAATTTTTCTTTGTCTTTACTTGAATAGTCGCAATTATTTTGTGTTATGGGTGAAAGTCCATCGCAAACGATAATGTTTGTATGTCCATCGTCGTGGATAATCATATTCATTTTAGCCACTCGTGCAATTTGCTCATTTATTTCAATTCCAAAGAGGTTATTTTGTGCAAAATCGTGCCAAAATTTATAATGGTCGCTTATATCTTGCTTGTTTATGATAACTTCGCCATTTTCATATCTTTTAAGGTTGCCATTTTCATCTCTTTCTCCAAAATTTTCATCAGCTAACTTGCGGACTTTATCAAGCGCGTGTAGCAAAAACCCACCACTTCCGCAACTTGTATCAAGCACAATAGAATTATTATCAATCGGTAAAACTTGGACAATAAAATCTACAATTTGTCTAGGCGTAAAATACTGCCCAAAATCTCCACGAAAAAAGCTCCCCATAAATGTTTCAAATGCTCTACCTTTGGAATCTAAATCCGTTTGTGAAAGATTTATTTTTTCTAAATATCCTACAACAGAGCGTATTTTTTCGGGGCTTAATCTAATATTATCTTTAAATACTTCTGGGTCTTTTTTGCGCCCTTGCTCATAGAGAGAATGAATCCTTTGGGCTAATTCTTCATTTAATATTTTATTGCTTACAAGTTTGCCATTTTCTTCCCTAGCTATAAATTGAAATTGATATGGTTTTTCTCTCGGCGTATTTTTTTCGTCCCAAATTTTACAAAATATAAGTTTATCAAGCTCATCAAAAGCTGTGCTTGGATTTAGCTCACCACCTCCCCAAAGCGCATTATGTGCTTGTTTAAAGGCTTGTGTTAAGTCGGATTCGCTAATTTTTTGTAAATCAAAATATTTTTGCGCACCTATTTTGCCTCCACGAACATATTTGAAATTAAGGATTTTATTTGACCCAAAAGCAGGTATATCCGGGATTGCACTTCTATCTTTTGGCTTTTTATCCAACACTTGGTAATACTCATCTTTAAGCCCCGAGCTTACCCACACAAATCTTGCGCCCTCTGCCACCGCATAGCTAAAAGCTTGATTTATGGCGTTTTGAAATTCTAAATCGCTTATTTCTTGTTTTTTGCACTCTACGATGATATGTGGAATTTTGCAGTCTTTGTCGCTATATACAACAATATCAGCTTCTTTGGTGGAAGAACCCATTTGGATAGAGGCAAAAAGTTTGATTTGCTCTTGTGGATAGCCGTATTCTAAAACTAACTTACAAAATGTAAGGGCTTGGACTTTTTCCTCTGGATTGTGATACTTGCGCTCTTTGTTTTGATATGTGTAAGTGATTAATTTTTTATCGTCACTAAAAGTTATAATGCCTTTTTGAATGGCTTTATTTATAAGTTCATTGTTCATTTTTGTCCTTTATATTTTATAATTTTAGCATTTTTACATTTGTTTTAAAATTACTTTTAGTTTATTTGGCACAAACATTTCTGCCAAATCGCTTGGATTGCCTCGCAAACACAAAGCCCACAAAATCGGGCATTAGCGCGTTTGCAAACTCAATATCACACTCCCTAAACAACCCGCAAAATTTGATTTTCATCTATCTTTTAGTCGCTCAAAAACGGCGCGATTGTGGGATTTGCGCAAATCATCTAGCATTTCTTTGCGCAATTTTTCAAAATTAGATTCGCCTTTTTTAGAATCTTGTCGCAAAATCGTAGCATTCGCATTTTTTGCGACTTTTTCAAAATCGCTTAAAAATTCCTCTTTGACATTTTGGATAATTAAAGTCATTTTGCCGTCCTTTTGTAAAATCTATGGCGATATTGTAGCAAAATTTGGCTTCATAGATTCGCGCCTTTTAGATTTGCTAATGCGTGGATTTTGTTGGATTTTCGCATTAGGCTTTCGCCGATGAGGGCGGCGTTTATGTCGTGCGATTGCAAAATGGCGATGTCCTCTCTTGTGGCGATTCCTGATTCGCTTACAAAGATTCTATCCTTTGGGACAAGCCTTTTTAGGCGAATGCTCGTGCCTAAATCCACTTTAAAACTCCGCAAGTCGCGGTTATTTACGCCGATGAGTTTTGCGGAGGTTTGCAGGGCATTTTGCAAAGCGGATTCGCTATGAGATTCTATCAAAACGCTTAATCCAAGCGATTTGGCAATGTCGCAAAACTCCACCATTTGCGACAACTCCAACGCCTCGCTGATGAGCAACACACAATCCGCGCCCAAAACTTTCGCACCATAAATCATATAGCTATCGATGATGAAATCCTTGCGTAGCACGGGGATTTTCACCGCCTTTGCAATCTCGCGCAAATAGCTATCCGCGCCCAAAAAATACTCTGGCTCGGTAAGGCAGGAAATGCAATCCGCTCCCGCACTCTCATAATCCCGCGCGATTTGGAGATAGGGGAAATCCTGCGCGATAATGCCTTTTGAAGGCGAAGCCTTTTTGACTTCGCAGATAAAGTGCATTGCAGATTCTGCGGAATTTGCAGAATCTAGGGCATTTTCAAACGCAAATGGCGGTTTTATGCTAGATTCACGCGATTCGCATTGATTTTTATACAGCGATTCGGCTTTTTGGCGCATTTCATTAAAAGGGATTTGCGCCTTTTCTCGCTCTACTCGTGCTTTTGTCGATTTTATAATCTTTGCTAAAATATCCATTTATTCCCTTTATCGCGGATTTGTATGATACGCACCCACAAATGCTAATGCCAATGCTTGATTAAAGCGGTAGGCATAGTAGCAGTCATCTCGCAATTCAAATCCATACCAATCGCGCGGAAATTCATTGCTATATCTAGCCAATCCGCTCATATCATAATGAATCGTATGTTAATGGTATTATACTCAAACATAGCATTTGCGACATTTAGCGTGAAAATCAACAATAGCGCGAGAAATCGTAGTTTTGGCATTGCAATCCTTTGCATTTTTAAAATTTAAAAAGTGTGATTGTAGCGAAAAATCACCCTTTTTAGATTCGCGGTAAAATTTAGATTCACGTGAATCTTGCCTAATTTTTATTACTCTCAACGATAAACCGCTCTAATTGCGCCAAAGCCTTGCCTGAATCAATCAGCGATTCTGCCATTTTCACGCCTTGCGCTATATCGCTCACTTTATCTGCCACATACAGCGCAGCCCCAGCGTTTAGGCACACGGCTTCTCTCTTTGCCCCGCGCTCTTTGCCACTTAAAATCTCACGCGTGATTTGGGCGTTTTGCACCGCATCGCCCCCGCGAATCTCATCTTTTTGGCGCAGTGGATAGCCAAAGTCGCTAGGCGCAATCTCATACTCTCTAAACTGCCCATCTATCACTTCACACACGGCAGTTTTTGCGCTCACTGAGATTTCATCAAGTTTGTCCTTGCCAAAGACTACCATTGCGCGTTTTACGCCCAAATTATTCATAACCCGCGCTAGTGGTTTGACAAGGCTTTCATCATACACGCCCATAAGCTCCATATTCGCACCAGCAGGGTTTGAGAGCGGTCCTAAAATGTTAAAAATCGTCCTAATGCCTAGCTCTTTGCGAATGGGCGCGACATAGCGCATAGCGATATGGTAGTTTTGCGCAAACAAAAAGCAAATGTGGATTGTTTGCAGTAGCTCCAAACTGCGCTTTGGCGGGAGATTGATATTTACGCCAAGTGCTTCTAGCACATCAGCCGCGCCACTTTTAGAGCTTGCCGCGCGATTGCCGTGCTTTGCCACGCTCACCCCCGCGCTTGAAACGACAAGGGACGCGGTGGTAGAGATATTAAACGAATTTGCGCCATCGCCCCCTGTGCCGACAATTTCAAGCACATTGTGATTATGCAAAAGTTTTATGCAATGCTCTCTCATACTCATCGCGCTACCTGTGATTTCATCGATACTCTCACCTTTTAGGCTTAAAGCAGTGAGATATGACGCCATCTGCGCTGGACTAGCAGTGCCCTGCATAATCTCATTCATCACTTCGCGCGCCTCTGTGAAACTCAAATCTTGCCTTTGTGTGAGTGCCAAAATCGCTTCTTTTATCATTTTTGCGTTCCTTTTTATCTAAAATCGCAGAATCTTTAAATCGCAGAATCTGCCCCAAAACTTCGTCATTGCGAGAGAATGAGCGAATGCGAACTCTCGTGGCAATCTAAATCGTAGATTTTACTTTGATTTTTGAGAGATTCTGCACTTAAATCTTATATTTTTTCAAAAATTTTTCAAATTTCGCATATTTTTTGCTAAAATTTCGCCTTGCAATTTTGACATTTGGCATTTTTGCAATAATTTTATTTTTGAAAGGATTGATTATGGTAACTTTTTATTTTAGTGGCGTTAGTGTTTCAAATGGGGGGGGGGGATTTAGCTAAACCGCTCAAAATCTCTCATAACTCTTTCAAATTCTCACACACACTTCAAAAGGCACTTTTAGCGATTGTATTTGCATTTTGCATATTTGGCACAAACGCGCTAAATGCGCAGGATTGGACTATAAGCGCGAAGTCAAAAGAGGGCGCATTTGTCGGGGCGGACTTTGAGTTTGCGCCGGGGTGGAGCATAGCGGCGATTGGCGGGTATCAGTGGTATTTTTATGATAAGCCACATTTTCATTTAGGTGTGCGACTAATGGGGCGTGTGGGATATTCGTATAGTTCGTATGATTATCCATTTAGCAGTTATTCTTATGATATTCACACCGTTGCTATTCGCGTAGCACCGCAGTTTATTTGGGATTTTCTAAGCATTGGAAAACACACGCTTGGGTGGAATATCGCGCCTATCGGACTTGGGGCAAATATCGTTACAACAAGCGTGAGCTATAAAAACGGCATTGGCGCTTCTGGTGCTTCTAGCCCAAGCTACACTGCGGCTGCATTTGCCTATGAGTTTAGCACGGGGCTTCATTACTACTATGATATCAAGCATCAAGCGTATTTAAGCATTCGATATAACGGTATCGGCGGATGGATAGGGGCGGGATATGCGTATAAATTCTAAAATTTTAAGCATAATTTTCGCTCTGCCTTTGGTGCTTTTTGGTGTAGAGAACGCAGAATCTGTGGTAGATTCTGCAAAAGATTCTGCGCCAAAGCACATTGACAAAAAAAGCGATAAATCCGCAGAATCTAAAAAAGAATCCAAAAAAGATTCTGTGAAAGATTCGGCAAAAGATGACGCGAAAAAAAGCGCAGATTCAGCAAAAGATGATGCGAACAAAGGCGCAGAATCTACCCAAATCGCACAATCCACAAAAGAGGAAAGCGGATGGATGATAGGTGTGGGATTTCTTATGGGCGGACCTATTGGAAGTGCAGATGAAGCTAAGTTTTTTGAACCATACAATATTTCACAAAAGCGATTTGATTATGGCGCAGAAGTGATTTTGGGGCATAAAACATTTTTTGGCGAAAGCGGAATCTTTGGAATGCGCCTTTATTTTGACTATAACTACCGCAGGACAAAGGATTCTGATTTAACTGCACATTTTTTAGGATTGACTATCGATACACTCTTTAATATCTACCAAACAGAAGCGTTTAAAGTCGGCGTGCTTGCTGGTGTGCGCTCTGGCTTTGGCTTTGGACTTAACCATCAATGCCACAAAGAGACTTATTATTGGAGTTCAAATGAAGAAGTTTGCGGACAGGGTCTTGGCGATATTGATTGGACGGTGGATTTAAATGTCGGTGCGCGTCTTATAATCTACGACCACAACGCATTTGAGTTTGTGCTACAACCACGCTTTGGAGTGTGGCGTTTTAAGGGCAAAAATACGATGTATGGGATTGTAAGATATATTTATACATTTTAGAGTGCGAATTGCGCGAGATTGCGAATCGTAGAAACTAATTTAGATTCTGTGATTTTTGTCATTGCTAGGCGCGTGATTTGTGGATTGCTTCGTCCTTGCCTTTGGCAAGGACTCGCAATGACGGGTGGGAAATATTGTCATTGCGAGGAAGTTTGAGCGAATGCGAAAACTGACGAAGCAATCCAAATAAATCAAACCAAATCATCGTATAAATCAAACCATTGCGGATTATTTTGCATAATTAGTTTAATTTTATCCGCTCTACTGCCACCTTTGAGCTGTTTCTCACGCGCAATCGCGCTCTCTATGCTATCGCACACTTCGTAATAGCCAAGTTTATCAATGCCGTATTTGCGCGTGAATCCGTCCGCAAGTTTGTTTTTGTGCTCGTAAATGCGCTTGATTAAATCGCTCGTTACGCCAACATACAGCGTCCCATTTGGTTTGCTGAAAACTATATAAACAAAACCTTGCTTTTGTTTTCGCATTTTGTGCCTTTGATTTTTGCGCGGGATTGTAGCGTAAAATTTATTGATTTGTCATTGCGAGGCGCGTGAGTGTAGCAAAGCGAAACGAACGCAACGAAGCAATCTATAAAGGGGATTTTTGAATCGATTGTGAATTGCTTACTTTATGCGAATCTATGGTTTGGATTCTAAAAAATGTGGTTTATTGATTCATTTTCGGGTCATTGATTCGGTTTATCTTTTAAAGTCGCTAGTTTTGGATTGCTTCGGTCGCTTCGCTCCCTCGCAATGACGGCGTGATGGCGATTCGTGTTTGTTTCGTGGATTGCTTCGATTCGGCGTTGCCGAATCTCGCAATGACAGATTTTTTCGCGCTAGATTCTGCGATTCACGCACGATTCACAGAATCTAAAAATAACTTTACCCACCCCCTAACCCCCTCCGCAAGGGAGGGGGGACAAACTCGCAAAATCTACCCTTTGCGTATCTTTGCGATTTCATCGCGGATTCGTGCGGCTTCTTCAAATTCTAGTTTTTTACTTGCCTCGAACATTTTTTTTGTCATCTCTTTTATGATTTTGTCGCGCTCTGCTTTTGGGATTTTGCCTATTTTTAGGCGCGGTTTGTGTGAAACTTCGATATTTAGCTCGTCTTCTAATTTTCGCGCAGTGGTTTTTGGGATAATGTTGTGCGCTTTGTTGTGTGCCTCTTGCTTTGCCCTGCGGTATTCGCTGGTATCGATTGCAGTTTGCATTGACTTTGTGATTTTTTGTGCGAAAAATATAACTTTGCCGTGAATATTTCGCGCAGCGCGTCCCATCGTTTGGATTAGACTTGTCTCACTTCGCAAAAAGCCCTCTTTATCGGCGTCCAAAATCGCTACCAAACTCACTTCGGGCAAATCCAAGCCCTCGCGCAGTAGATTTACGCCGATTAGCACATCAAATTCACCCAAACGCAGTCCGCGAATCAAATGATTGCGCTCAATCGCGTCAATGTCGCTATGCAAATACTGCGTTTTTAGCCCTAATTCGTTGTAATATTTGCATAAATCCTCTGCCATTTTTTTAGTCAGCGTCCCCACAATCGCTCGTTCTCCACGCGCCAAAACCGCCTTTATCTCATCGTATAAAATCGCCACTTGATTTGCGCTATCCTTTACCTCGACTTTTGGGTCAAGCAGTCCTGTGGGGCGGACGATTTGTTCGGCAATCTGCCCCTTGCTTAAATTAAGCTCCAAATCCGCAGGGGTGGCAGATACGAAAAGATAATGCGGTGCTTTGTTGATAAACTCATCGAAATTTAGCGGGCGATTATCTAGCGCACTAGGCAGGCGAAATCCATACTCCACAAGCACTTCTTTGCGACTTCTATCGCCTGCGAACATTCCGCCAAATTGTGGCAGGCTCGCGTGGGACTCATCGACTATGACAAGATAGGGCTTGTTTTTTTGCTCGAAATAATCTAACAAACAATATGGCGTCTCCCCTGCTTTCTTGCCTGTGAGATGCCGTGCGTAGTTTTCGATGCCTTTGCAAATGCCTGATTCACGAATCATCTCCAAATCAAACTCCGTGCGCCCCTTTAACCGCTGATATTCCACCTCTTTATTTTGCGCTTTAAATTCTGAAAGTCTAGAATCTAGCTCCACTTCGATATTGTGTATCGCTTCGCTTAGGCGATTTGCCCCGACTATAAATTGATTTGCCGCATACAGCACAAATGAATCTAGCACTTTTAGCTTTTGTCGCTCTAATGCCTCATACACCGCGATTTGCTCCACCTCATCGCCAAAAAACTCTATGCGGATAAACTCGCTCTCATTATACGCAGGGAAAATATCCACCACCTCCCCGCTCACGCGAAACTCCCCGCGCTCAAACGCCGTGTCATTGCGCGTGTAGCCCATATCGACAAGTTTGATGAGAAACTCTTTTTGGTTGCGCGACTCGCCTACCTCTATTTTTTCTATCATTGTGAGGTATTCGGCGGGGTTGCCTAGCCCGTAGTTCGCACTCACACTCGCCACGACTATGACATCATCATACGCTAAAAGCGAAGTAGTCGCACTTAGGCGCAGTCGCTCCAAATCGTCATTTATGCTCGAATCTTTTTCGATAAACAAGTCCCTGCGCGGAATGTAGGCTTCGGGCTGGTAGTAGTCAAAATGGCTTATGAAATACTCCACTTTATTGCGCGGGAAAAAGCCCTTAAACTCGCTATAAAGCTGGGCTGCAAGGGTTTTGTTATGCGTCATTATGAGCGTTGGCATATTTAAGCTAGCGATGATATTTGCCATAGTGAATGTCTTGCCACTGCCCGTAACGCCTAGTAGCGTGGCATATCGCGCCCCTTGTGAAAAACTACGCGTGATTTTGCTAATGGCTTGTGGCTGGTCGCCTGCGGGGGAGTATTGCGATTCAAGGGTGAAGATTTGCTTTGGCATTTATAGTCCTAAATTTTATAAGTCAAGTCATTATTAAATACATTTTCTCTATGATATTTCAAATATTCTAAACGCTTTTCGTTGAGATATTTTTTATCAAGCCGTTTTTGCAATAGATAATCTCGTAATGGCTGTTCTAAATTTGAGCAACACTCTATGCTTCCATCGTCTTTAAAACTTATCCACCCTTTGTCAAACAAATAATCCATATTTTTAGACAACAAAAGCCCGTTATTTACATCAAATTGTTCGTTTTCGCTACATTCTATAAACGGCTTAATATGTGAAGCAATAAGGCTAGGATATTTAAGGTTTTCCACAAAACAACAAATTTTACCACTAACCAGCATACTTTCATTATATAGATCATATTTATAAAGCGTTTGTTTATAAGGGTCTCTTGCTCCCCCTATTCGTTGTTGCTCATCAAAACTTGGCTTTTCAAGCGTGAGAGAACCATTGGAATCTATATAGATTCCAACTAAAACTTCTTTGCAAATATTCCATAAATAGTTTCGTTGATTATATTTACGCTTGTCAAATTTCTTGCATAAAATTTCTTGTGTAAGTTTGTCTAGATCCATTTTACTGATAAATTGAGATTTGCTTACATCACAAGTCATTATAGCCATTAAGTTATCTTGGGTAAGTGTTTTGCAGTTTTCTAGCGTTTTGATTAAAAAATTGATTTCTTTTTTATCACTTGGGTTGGTTACCGAACGACTAAAGCTAGCATTATCATACATTATCTCAGAGTAAATACACCTTTTTGTTTCTTTATGAGTAGCTTTTAAAAAATCCTTTGTTTTTGGGTGATAACTTGTAAGACCATTATTTATAAAACCTAGTTTCAAAAATTGATTGATAGATTTACGAACAGAAGCAAAATCATTTTTTGGATTAAAGTTATAAACTTGTTTTTGCAATTCGCTATATAGTCCCTTACTATATGCAGAAGTATCATTATTGTCTATAAAATCTACAATAATCTGCAGACATTTATTAAACAATTCACTATTAAAATCGCTATATTCTAAGGTAATTTCCCAATATTTTTCATATATTTGCATTGTATTTATTCTCCCAATTCACATATTATTAAAATTTCGTTGTGTATATTTTTGTTTTTCTTGCTTGTTACCTTGTAGGTGTGTGTAGTCTCAAAAATATCAATTTTATTGCAATATTTATTTAATATATATTGAATTTTTTCGACACTTGGATTACATTTATTGTTTAAACTAATAGCTAAATATTTGCTGATGGCTTTAGATTTAGACACTATTTTTTCTAATGAATCTAAGAATGAATCCTTATGTGTGAAATCTACAAAATTTTTACATTCTTTACCAAGCATTTTATCAAATCCACCATAAAAACCCACATAATTATTCATAGTAGATGGATATGGTGGGTCTATATATACTAAATCTATTTTTTGATTTTGTGATTGAAAAAAATCAAGCAATTCTACGCAATCTTTTTGAAAAGCCTTATTTTCTAGTTTGTTATTAAAAATAGCTGAATTGTAATCATTTAATTCTTTTAAAATATGTGTTAAAAATGGTTGATTGTGATAAGCCCTGCGCCTTTTATATTTTTGATAGCTTAGTTCCTCGTCTCTAAATTTTAGAATTTCCTCCCATTTAATAGTCATTCTAGAGTATGGAATCTTTCTTATCATAGAACGCCTAAGTAGTGATAAAAAAATATATTTTTTGTATTCTGTGAGTGTTTTTGAGTAATTTATAAGACTAACAAGTTCTTTGACTTCATAATCAAAATAAAGGTAATTTACCAACCACTCTAACTTTTTAAAATCTCTATTGCTAAAAAAAGACTTTAAATCCAAAAATCCAATTTCTAATATATCGCCCTGATTTTCTATTAGTGCTTTTGACAAAGCAAAGTTTGAATATAAAATATCATTGCTATATACACAAAAACCACTATTTTTTAGTGCATACGACATTGAACAACCACCACAAAACAAGTCTAAAACTACACCTTGTTTTATTGGTAATTTCTCAATAATCCATTCAGCAACTTTGGCTTTATTGCCTATGTAATTAACTTTAGGATATTTGTTCAAGGTATTTCCTTGTTTGAATGGCAATAAGTTTCGCTAGTTTTGGCGGAACAGCATTGCCGATTTGTTGTTGAATATCGATAGAATTTCCATAAAATATAAAATTATCTGGGAAACTTTGAATCCTTGCTAATTCTCTAGCTGTCAAAGCTCTATTTTGATTATAGTGAAAAACTTTTCTCATATCGCCAGTGATTGTGATTGATGGCTCTTTGCTATTGTAGCGTATATATTTTCTAACATCTCCGCTTTTGGGTCTTATTTCACTAGGGATACACTCTCTACCACATCCATCTTTAACAAAACTCATTTTTTCTAACATTTGCATAGAATGAACCATAGCACTATGATTTGGTATTTGTGAAGTTTCGCCACTATTAAGTCTTGGCAAATCTTCTATACAATCTTTAATATTTGTTTTTTGTGCCTGTTTTTTGGGAAAAGTAAAACCTTTTTGTTTTGTGCCTACTATAAAAATCCTTTGTCTATTTTGGGCAACACCATAATCACTAGCATTTAAAATATCACAGCTAACCATATAACCTAATTTTTCAAATTTTTCTATTATTGTTTTTAGTGTTTTTCCACGATTGTGCCTTTTTAGTGTAGCAACATTTTCCATAATAAAAATTTTAGGTTGTATGATTTTGACAAATTTTAAATATGACAGAAATAAGTCATTCCTATCATCATTTATTTCTCGCCTACCCACTTTACCAGCCAAAGAAAATCCTTGACAAGGTGGTCCTCCAATAATAACCTCAAATCTATATTCATTCTGCATTTGTTGTATGTCTGCCTCATTAAATTTACTTATATCTTTTTGCAAATGTTTAATATGTAAAAAGTTTTTAATATAACTTTGAGAAAGTTTTGGATTATTGTCAATGGATAAGAGAATGTCAAAATGGTTTTCTTGCAAAAATCCAAGAGAAAATCCACCAGCACCAGAGAACAAATCAAGCACTTTATATTTTTTCATTACTTAAGCCACCAAAAGTATTTTTTGTTATAAGAATGTGATTCTAGCAAAAAATACTCACAATTCGCTTAAAAAATTTTGCAGTATCGTCATTTATGCTCGAATCCTTTTCTATGAAAAGGTCGCGGCGCGGAATGTAAGCTTCGGGCTGATAGTAGTCAAAGTGGCTTATGAAATACTCCACTTTATTTCGCGGGAAAAAGCCCTTAAACTCGCTATAAAGCTGGGCTGCAAGGGTTTTGTTATGCGTCATTATGAGCGTTGGCATATTTAAGCTAGCGATGATATTTGCCATAGTGAATGTCTTGCCACTGCCCGTAACGCCTAGTAGCGTGGCATATCGCGCCCCTTGTGAAAAACTACGCGTGATTTTGCTAATGGCTTGTGGCTGGTCGCCTGCGGGGGAATATTGCGATTCAAGGGTGAAAATCTGCGAATCGCTTTGTGTTTTTGTGGATTTTTTGGGCGAATCTGTGGGGTTTGAATCTAATGAATTGCGTGGCGTTTTGGTGGATTTAGGACTTTTTGGCATTCGTATTACGCCCTTTTTGAAGTGATTTTATGACTTGCAAATCTTTGCTATCAATTTCTATCCCTGCGCCTTTTAGCTCATCGTAGAGTTTTAAAATCGTCTTTTCTTTTTTTAGCTTGGATTCTGCGTATAAAATATTTTTCTTTGATTCATAATCTGCAATCTCTGCGCTTAATCGCTCTTGTGGAGTTTGCGCTTCAATCTCGTGCAAAATATCGCAAAATATTGATTTTAGCTTTGGCAAATCGGTGCGGATAGTTTTTTCAATCATCGCATAATTCACACTATCATAATCGTGCGCAGTTATATTTCTACTTTTTTTAATTTGGCTAATCATATTTTTAGGCACACGATTCAAAATATCCATTCGATTTTGTTTTTTTAGCTTTTCAAATTGCTGATAAATGATTGTGATGTGCATCATAATGGCTGGTTGCGCTGTGGCTTCATCTTGTAGCGCAGATACTACACCGCCATTATTATCGCATATTGATTGTATTATATCTATGCGTTTAATGCCTTCATTTAGGCACTTTATAGCCCTAGACATAAATCGCCCCTTCTAAAAAATCCGCCATTTTTTCCTCTTTTAGCCCTGATAAGTCGCATAAATCTACTTCTTTTTTAAAATGTTTGGCGATTTTCACGCGAAAATCATCTAAAAAACTAGCAGCTTCCCAACCGCCCTCATATTTATCCCAAAACGCCTTTGTGGTGCGTATAAATACATCTATATCGCTATATATCGTAGCTTCATCTTTGGCAAATGAGCCAAAAAGTCCTAGCTCGGTAATGCCCTCTTTTTGCAAACTAGGTTTTAGCTCTTTTAGATAAAGCAAAATAGGCTCTTTTATGGACTTTGGATTCATAGATTGCCTCCACATAAAAATATTTTGCATTATATCGTAAAATTTGTGATTGTAGATTCTGCGAATCACGCAAAAATCGCAGAATCTAGCAATATTTACTTCTTAAATATATTCATCTTTTCATCAAAAATTTCGCTCTCCACGCCCAAAAATCCCAAAACACTATGAAAAATATGAAAGTGCGTTGCCTTTGCCAAATCTTTGATTGCATTAGGGCGCGAACTCCACACGATAAAGGGGATTTCATACTGCTCTTTTGGCGCGAAAGCCATCGGGACGCCGTGCATATACACGCCATTTTCGCCCAAACTCTCCCCGTGGTCGCTTACAAAAATCATCGTGCTATCATAATCGCTAAGTTTGCGCAGTTGCTCGATGATTGAGTGGAGCAAAAAATCCGTGTATAAAATCGTATTGTCATAGGCGTTTATGATTTCGCCCTGCGCACAGCCCTCGACACTTTTGCATACAGGCGCAAATCGCGCAAACTCTGGCGGATATTTTTTGTAATAAGTCGGTCCGTGGCTTGTGCTTGTGTGAATGACAATAAGCATTTTTGGCGATTGTGCCGCCTTAATCTCATCGCTTAGATTCGCCACAAGCGCGGATTCATAGCCGTCATCAAACTTCGCGTATTTTTGCGATAGCTCGGTGTAGCCCATAACATTTTGAATGTGAAGCGGTGGCTCACCCCAATTTGCGCTCCGCCACGCCACGCTAATGCCATTTCGCGCAAGATAATTTGGCAAGATTTCATACAAATCAGAGCTCGCCTTGTGTGAGAGCATATTTTTCACAGAACCGCTTGTGTAAGTGGTGCTTGATTTTGCGCTAAATTTTCTTAAATGCCCCCCCCCCAATTTGCGCTAGAAGCGGATTTGTATTGCGCTCATAACCATAGAGTGAGAAATTTTGCGCCCTAGCCGATTCGCCTATGACTAGCACCACTACGGCTTTTTTGTCATCTGTGATTTTGGCATCTGGCAGTGGAATCTCGCGCTTGTTTTTCGCCCACTCGCCTTGCAAATATCGCATTGAATTGATGATATACGAATATGGCATAGATAGTGCGCCAAGCTGTTTTGAGTGCTTGTCAAACCACAGCAGATTGTGAAAATTTATCCCCGCAAGGATTATAAGCGTGGCAAATGTGAGTGCGCTACATTTGGCAAGTGCCTTGCGCGTGGGTGTTGCGATTTTTTGGAAAAGCACAAAATACGCTGGGACAATGCCTAGCGCGACTATCCACAGCACCATTTTGAGGGACAAAAATTCGCTTGATTCGGAATATCGTGTATTGAAAAGATTGCCCATCATCGTTTTATCTAAAAACACGCCATAAGTTGCCACAAAATACACTGCCAGCGCATTTGTAAGTGAAGTTAGCGCGAACCAAATTTTGGTGATTTTAAGCGAAATTAGAGAGAGCAAAAATGGCATAAATGCGGTAAGCGCGAATAAAAATAGCACAAGAGAGACAAAAAGCACACCCGCACCAAATGAATCTAGGGCAAGATTCGCAAGGACTAATGCAAGTAGCGGAAAATGAAAAAATACCACTTGAAGCGCGGATAAAATCAAAATAAAGGCGATTGCGTTAGAGCTAGATTTGTTAGATTTGTGGGAATTTTTGGTGGATTTGGCGCTAGATTCGCTATTTGTAGAGCGCGAAAAATATGTCCGCAAAAACGCAAAAAGATAATATAGTGCTGAAATTAGCGCGAGATATAGGACAAAAAGATTGTGTTTGTTGATAAGTATCAAAACCACGCAAATCGCGCTAAATAGCGCAAAAATAAGCAAACCAAAGCGCGAATCCACCCACGAAAAAATGCGCGTTTTACTAGCCACAAGCGCACCAAAAATCCCGCACACGCACCCAAGTAGCGCACCGCCTAGCACATCAATCGGATAATGCGCCCCAACGCCAATGCGCGAAAGCCCCACAAATGCACCAAGTAGCACAATCCCCACGATAAAAGGCACACGCCATTTTGCAGTGCGTGGCATAAAAGCGATAAGCAACACACAAAGCGTGGTAGAAATCGTAGTGGTATGCCCTGATGGGAAGCTATTTGCGCCCATTAGCTTTTCGCCAATGATATTAAACGCATCTTCGCCAAAAGCCCGTGCAGGGCGGGGCATAGCATAGATTGCCTTTAAAAAATGCGTTAGCACAAGGGATAGCAAAGAACCAGCGATAAGCCCCTCCCAAAACTTCGGCGCAATCAGCGCAAAGCAGAGCAAAAACGCAAAAAGCACACCAGCATCGCCTAACTGCGTGAGATTGTGCGCGAGTGTGGGCGCGTGTTGCCAAAGCGCGTTTATTGCGATAAAAATGTCCTTATTTATTTGCGGATAGGTTTGCGTATCGGTAAAGAGCGTTAATGCGCCAAGTAATAGCGCAAAAACGCCCACCACCACGCCCAAATGCCACAAACGGATTTTGGCGAAATTATCACGGATTTGATTATTTAGCTGATTATTTTTTTGATTCATAGTGCGAATTATACAAAAAATATTGATTGATTTTTGGAGTGTGCGGTAGATTCTGCGAATTTGGGTTATTTTGTAGGGAAATTCTGCGAAAATATTGAGTGAAAATAAGGCAGATTCTGCGAATTTTGGATTATTTTGACGCGAGATTCTGCGATTTTTGTGCGATTCGCAGAATCTAGCAAAATTCGCAAATTTCGCAGAATCTCGCCATAAATTCGCAGAATCTACTCCCCCCTAAATTGCGCTTAAAATCACCGCAATTATCGTGATGATAAGTCCGCTCCCCACCGCAATCCCCGCACTTTTTCGCTTATTTTTGCAAAATGAAGTCATAATGATACCAGATAGATAAAATATCGCCAACGACAGCGCGAAGCACACCGCCAGCGCGTTAAAATACACCGCGCCCTTTGCCTTATGCATCAGCACCAAAACGCCATACACGCTTCGCTCCATAACACGCACCTTCCACTCGCCACCGCTATTTTGAAGCGAGACAGAGTATTTCAGTCCGCCCATCGTAAGGGCGTTTTTTTGCGTTTTTAGCTCCGTGTCGCGCGGGATTTTTAGATTATTTTCACGCAAAATCTCAATAATCGCGCTAGATTCTGCGCCCTTTTGCGGGGCATTTGGCAAAGCAAACTCTACGATTTTCGCACCCGCTGAATCTTTAAAGTCAAATATATATCCAATGCCTGTAAGCACATAAATTAGGCACATCGGCAAGAAAAATAAACTCAAATACAGATGGATTTGCATCCAGCTTTTTTTAGAAATTCCCATTTTATCCCCTTTGATTTTAAATGTGGGCGAAATTTTAAGGGCGAAGTGTGAAATATTTGTGAAATTATTTTAATTAGCAAAGATTCTGCGAATCGCAGAATCTTACACAAATTGCGCGAAATCTACCAGCTCCACACGCCCAGCAAAATCAAAATCCCAGCGAGCCACCCCGTGATTATGCCTTCAACTAGCGCGAGATATGCGGAGAATTTGCCTAAACTTTTGCCAAGTGCGCACTCTACAAATCCCGCAAACCAAAGCACCGCCCACGCCCACCAAATCATCGCACCAAAGGCGTTTGCACTGCCAAAATATCCCACAAAGTCAAGCACCCCAGCCAAAATCGCATTCACACTCACAAACAGCGAGAAATACCCATAGGGGCGCAAATCCCACGCAAAAAGGTTGTTGCAGGCGTTGAATAAATATGTGATGCCAAAAAGTAGCGCGATTGCGGGGGCGAAAAAGGCGAGATTCTGCGAATCATCGGCGATTAGCAACGCCACAAATACAAAATTGCAAAACACCGAAATTACGCCAACTACGATATTTAAAAAGGCAAGTGCTTTTCTATCAAAGCGCAGAATCCCGCCAAGCCCGTTATTTATCAACACCAATCCAACATAAAGCAACACCAAACCTAACATTTATAATCCTTGATTTTGCGCTTTTTGTAGCGCATTTTTGAATTTCACGCAAACATTTCTGCCAAAATTGATTTTAATTTTACTTGAATCTTTGGCTCTAAATCGCAAATCTTATCTAAAAATCTATCCACACTCACACAGCGAATCTGGTCGCACAAAATCCTAGCATTTTTGCCATCCAGCGTAAAATCCACTCTAAAAGGCGCACTAAAACCCTTTGAAGTGATGGGCGCAATTAGGCGCGTTTGCAGATAATTTAGCTCATTTGGCGAGATAATCACACAAGGACGCCTTTTGGCAATTTCTCTGCCTCTCACAGGGTTTAAATCCACCCAAAAAATCTCAAATTGCTTCATTTACCATTCCCAATCTCTTAAATCCTGCTCCAAAAATTCATCTTGCAATTTCGCGCAATTCTCATCTAATCGTGCCTTTTTGCGTAGCGATTCGCTATCCCAATTTGAACGATATTTTTTATTTGGTGTTAGCAAAAGTCCATTGTTTTGCAACTTTAAGTCAATATCCGTGTCTCGCAAATGTGCTTTGTCGATAAAAACCTTTGGTATAACAATCCCATAAGAAGAGCCTATTTTTACTAATTTTGTCATAATTTGCACCTTCAAAAAATAATTATTTTATTATTATAAAATGAAATATAGTTAATGTCAAATTTGCCTATTTTTCATCTGTGGCGTCCGCTTTTTAGCATAGATTTCCCCCTACTCTCCCTTACTCTCCAAATATTCCTCATAAGTTCCGCGAAAGTCGATGATTTTGGCGGGGAGATTCGCGCCATTTTTATCGTTTTTTTCAAACTGCGGAACTAGCTCGATTATGCGGTTTGCATACGCGTCAATCAGCTCTCTATCGTGGCTTACGCAAATCACATTCCCGCTAAATTTATACAACGCCTCGCCAAGCGCGATGATAGACTCCAAATCCAAGTGATTTGTGGGCTCATCAAGGACTAAAAAATTCCCGCCCTCTAGCATTAGCCGACTTAGCACCATTCGGTGTTTTTCGCCACCGCTTAGGCGATTTACCTGCTTTTCTTGCTCCTCACCTGAGAAAAGCATTCTGCCCAGTGCATTGCGAATCTCACCTGCTTCTTTGCGTTTATCAAACGCCCGAAGCCACTCAAATAGCGTTTCTTCGCCCTTAATCTCTTCGCTTACATTTTGTGGGAAATAGCCTCGATGAGTAGTCGCGCCCCATTTCACATTGCCGCAATCAGGCTGTAAAACTTCGACAAGGATTTGCAATAAAGTGCTTTTGCCCACGCCATTTGGACCGATTAGCGCGATTTTATCATTTGGCAGGATTTTTAGGCTCACATTTTCTAGCACCTTTTTATCGCCATAAGATTTGCTGATTCCCTCGCATTCTAGGGCTTCATTGCCGATGGTGCGATTTGGCTTAAACACAATGCTAGGGTCGCGCCGTGAGCTAACTTTAAGCGCGGAAATATCAAGCTTTTCTAATTGCTTTTGGCGCGAAGTAGCTTGCTTTGCCTTGCTTGCATTTGCGCTAAATCGTGCGATAAAGTTCTCTAATTCCTCTTTTTCTTTTAGCTTTTTGTTGCGCTCGGCTTCTTGCTGTTTGGCGATAAGTGTGCTAGCGATATACCAATCATCATAATTCCCGCTAAACTCGCGCACAGAGCCAAAATCCATATCCAAAATATGCGTGCAGATAGAATTTAAAAAATGCCTATCGTGGCTAATCACCACTATCACGCCCTCATAATGCTTTAAGTTGTTTTCTAGCCACGCGATTGATGGCAAATCAAGGTTGTTTGTGGGCTCATCAAGCAATAAGATTTCAGGCTTTGGGAATAGCACTTGGGCAAGCAAAATCTTAAATTTATCCCCGCCTGTCCGGCTACTCATAAGGTTTTGATGGCTTTTAGCGGGGAATCCCAAATCCTCCAAAATCCGCTCAATCACCACTTCGCATTCATAAGTAGGGTCTTCCTCCGCGCAAATCATTTCTAAATCGCCTAATTCATTATTGACTTTTTCATCGCTTAAATCGCCATTTTCATAGAGCCACTCTTTGCGTTTGATTGCGTCATAGAGGCGTTTGTTGCCTATAAGCACGGCATCTTTTAGGCTTAGATTTTCATAGGCGTATTGGTCTTGTTTAAGCACACCTAATCTTGCATTTGGGGCGATTACCACTTCGCCACTTGTGGCTTCGTCCTCGCCTGAGAGAATCTTTAATAGCGTGGATTTTCCCGCGCCATTTGCACCGATAAGCCCGTAGCGTTTGCCTGAATCTAAGCTAAGATTCACATTTTCAAAGAGTTTTTTGGTGGGGTAGCGCATTGAGAGATTTATCATTTGAAGCATTGTTGAATCCTTTTAATTTGATTTAATAAAAGCCTTGCGTCTTTGAAATAGCAAAAGTAGCAAAATCACGCCAAGCCCGATTATTATGGTAATGCCAAAGCTTTGCAGTGCCAAAATCTTGCTAAAAGACAAAAAGCCAAATCCCGCGATTGTCGTAAGCGCGGAGAAAATTATGGCGTGAAGCGTTTTGATATTTTCGCCTTCATTTTTCACATAAATGCCATAGTCGATTGATGAAACCACTACGATTAGAAGCGAAAAAAGGTGCATAATATTTACCTTTATGTCTAAAAAATACACAAAAATCGCCGCTAATGGCGCGATGATATACACTAGACTTGTGAGTGAGCGCGTGATTAAAAGCACGATTGCAATCATCGATGAAATGACGATAGCCAAAATCAAAAGCATAGGTTTGTAAATCCCGCTTGTGATTTCGTTGCTTAGCGTTTCAATGGAGCGAGTTTCTACAAAGTCCAAATTTTGAAGCGAATCCACGCCCTCCACGCTAATCGCGCTGTAAAATTTGCCATTATGCTCCACAACTGCCAAATTGCGAATGTCGCTTTTTATTTGCGCCTTTTGTGCGACTTGCATTGCTTTTTGTGGCAGAGATTCGCGCGAATCGCTAATTATTAAGATTTCATTGCTCTCCCCAAGCGCATTTTTAAAATAATCTTTATCCGCCAAACGCGCCTTATTTTGGTAATCCAATCGCTCCAAATCATAATCCAATTCCATATTAAAAGCACTCACAGCCAAAGCCACCACCGATAAAATCGCTATGATTTTGCTACTAACTTTTGGGCGGCGAAAACGGCGAATCTTGCGATAAAAAATGGGCTTTTTAAACCCGATAAATTGATAAAGTAGCCCAAAGCTAAGATATGAGACTAGCAGACAAATCATCGCATAAAGTGAGAGTTGCGCTAGTAGCGGAAATGGGATAAAAAGGCAGATAAAAAACCCAATAAAACTTGTGATAAAACCATAAAACACGGATTTATTAAACGCAAATTTGTGCATATAGTGCCTAAAAAAGTGATGATGAAGCATATAATCGATTGCCAAATTGCCGATTGCCACGCCAAATTCTAATGCCATAATATTGACATTTTCATAGATTTGCGTGAGTGCCGTAATGCCAAGCAGATTTGCCGAAGCAATGGTAAGTAGCGTATTTAGCGATAAAAATGGGATTCGCAAGATAAAGAGATACAAAAGAATTAAAAACACCACTGAACTCGCGGTAATGACGCTAATATCGCTAAAAATCCCGCTGTCATTTTCGATTCGCAAGATATCGCTTGAAAAGTAGCGAAACCCCTTAATGTCTTTTGTAGCGGCTTTAAACTCATCATAAAAGTCCGCCGTGCTTGTATCTTTTGTGAAATTGATATTGTAAATATTATCTTTTAAATGCGTGATTTGGGTGATTTTATCGATGGATTTAAGTTTGGTTAAAATTGCAGAATCTTTTGAATCGCTTTTAGATTCAGGCAATGCAACCAAAAGCGAGTTTTGCGAAGCGAGCTCCAAATGAATGTCAATTAGCTCTCTTTGCTCGACTTTGGGGAATAAATCTAAAATATTCGCGCTAATTTTGCTTTTATCAAAAAACGCAAAAAATACCGCCACACTAACCACGCACAGCCAAACACTGCTATATTTTATAAAAAAATTTTTTTGCATTTTTGCTCTTTTTTTAGTTTAGATTCTGCGATTCGCCCAAATGTGCGAAAATCGCCCAAAGATTCTGCGATTCACATAAAAAATCGCAAAAATCCACGCTAGATTCTGCCAAAATTTGCTAGATTCTGCGAATCTCCCGCGCCAAATCTCACGCATCAATCAAATATTTGTGCATACACGCTTCGATTTCTAGCGGATTTGACTTTGAGATAAATTCATTTGCATTTAGCGAAATCGCCATCTCTTCGTTGCTACTGCCACTCATCGATGAATTCACCACCACAGGGATATGCGCGGTTTTTTGATTTGTCTTAACCTGCTTTATAACCTCAAATCCCGAAGTCTCTGGCATCTCCAAATCCGTAATTATCATACCAATCTTTGATAACTCGCAATCATCGCTAAATAGGTAATCTAACAAGGTTTTGCCGTTTATAAAGTCATTATGCGCGATGCCAAGCTTATCCAAAATCAGCTGCATAGTTTTTAGCACCACAGGGCTATCATCGGCGATTAGGACGACTTTATCCGTTTGCACTTTTTTCACTCGCTTTAATTCTGCCTCTTTTTCTTCATCAATCCAAGGGAACACATCAACAAGCATCTTTTCGATATCCACGATTTGCACCAAGCTCCCATCAAAATACCGCGTCCGCCCGACAAGTTTATTATTATTTGAGCTGCCGACAATCCCGCTATTTTGCTCAATCTCTGTCCATTTTTTATTCAAAATCCTATCTGCCTCATAGATTCGCACGCCAATCGTCCATCGCGAAAACTCGCAAATCATCACAATATCGCCATTTAGATTGTCATTATGCACGATTCGCGCGGATAAATCCTTGCCCTTGTTATGCACATCATAATAAAACCACTTTTTCAAATCCACAAGCGGAATGGTAAGATTGCGAATGGTGATAAGCCCCTCCAAAAGGGAGCATTTATCATAGCTAATCTTTGTGATTTCGCCTTCATATTTAATCACCTCGCGAATCTTAAAGACATTTGTCGCATACAAATCGCCGTCCTTATCGAGCTTGAAGCACAAAAGTTGCAATTCGTTATTCTTATGCAAACTTGTGATTTGGTCAATCTTTGCTAAATTTTCTATCATTTTTCACCCTTTCGCAGAATCTATAAAACGAAATTATACTCGCATTTTTACATAAAAATGCTAAAATTCTGCTTTTTTAAATTTATATTTTGGAGTTAGAAAAATGGCAAAAAAAAGCATTAAAAAAGTCGTTTTGGCTTATAGTGGCGGACTTGATACAAGCGTGATTTTGAAATGGCTTGGGGATAATTATGGTTGCGAAGTAATCACTTTTACCGCAGACATCGGGCAGGGCGAAGAAATACAACCCGCACGGGCAAAGGCACTCTCACTTGGCATCAAAAAAGACAATATTTTCATAAAAGATTTACGCGAAGAATTTATCGCTGATTTTGTTTTCCCTATGTTTCGCGCAAATGCCGTATATGAGGGCGAATACCTGCTAGGCACAAGCATTGCGCGTCCCTTAATCACAAAGCATTTGGTAGAAATCGCAAACAAAACCAAAGCCGATGCAATCGCACACGGCGCGACAGGCAAGGGCAATGACCAAGTGCGATTTGAGTTAGGGGCTTACGCGCTAAATCCAAATATAAAAGTCATCGTCCCGTGGAGAGAGTGGGATTTAAATAGCCGTGAGAAATTGTTAAAATACGCGCAAGATTCAGGCATTAAAATCGAAAAGCAAAGAAATAAATCGCCCTATTCGATGGACGCAAATTTACTTCATATCAGCTATGAGGGATTGGGACTTGAAAATCCTAGCGTTGCGCCCGAAGAATCTATGTGGCGATGGAGCGTAAATCCTAAAAAAGCCCCAAATAAAAGCGAAATCATCACTATCGAATTTAGAGGCGGCGATGGCGTGGCAATCAACGGCAAAAAATTAAGCCCCGCGAAATTTTGGGACACGCTAAACAAATTAGGCGCAAAGCACGGCATCGGGCGATTGGATTTGGTAGAAAATCGCTATGTGGGAATGAAATCGCGCGGTTGCTATGAAACGCCCGGCGGGACAATCTACCTAAAAGCCCACCGCGCAATCGAATCGCTAACGCTTGATAGAGAAGAAGCGCATTTGAAAGATAGCATAATGCCACAATATGCGAGTTTGATTTATAATGGATATTGGTTTAGCCCCGAGAGGGAGGCACTTCAAGCACTAATCGACAAAACACAGCGCAATGTCAGCGGAATCGTCCGCTTAGAACTCTACAAAGGCAATGTCATCGTGCTAGGGCGCGAATCCAAAAATTCGCTTTTCAATGTCGCATACAGCACATTTGAGGAAGACAGCGTGTATAATCAAAAAGACGCGCAAGGATTTGTCAAACTAAACGCCTTACGATTCATCATCGCAGGAAAGGCAAAATTGCGAAATAAAGAGAAATAAGGCGGAAAATCGGTGGGAGATTCTGCGAAATTTGCAGAATCTGCCAAAGATTCTGCGAATTTCGTGTGATTTTGCGAAGATTCTGCGTTAGATTCTGCGATTTTATGAAAAACGCAGAATCTAATATATTTTTCGCAGAATCTAAATGCTTTTTAGCATTTTCTCAAACTCATTTTGAAATGCGCTTAATCCGTCATTTAGCAGATTTTGCGCGATTGCCTCCACGCTAAAATGCCCCAAAACTTCATCCACATCGCTAGGCACTTTCACAAAATCGCACTTTTGCTTTACAAAATCCTGAATTGTCGGCAGTGGCGCGGTGTTTATGGAGCGGGGCAAAAGCAAGTTTGCCACATAGTAGGACGCAAAAAGCGCATCGCCTTTCACGCCTGTGGAGGCAAAGAGCGTGCGAATGTGAGGACTACCAAATCGCTCAATTTTCTCATAGCACTTCATCGCGTTATAAATGCCAAGTTTGGGGGCTGAATCTACATTTGCTGAATCTACATTCGCAGAATCTAGGGGCGATTCGGCGGATTTCGCGCTAGATTCAGCGGATTTTTGAGATTCTTCGCTTCGCTCAGAATGACAAATGGTGGGCGATTCGGCGGATTTCGCGCTAGATTCAGCACTTTTCGCAGAATCTACAAATCTATCAAAGCGCGAGACAAACACGCTAATCACCGCCTTTGGCGCATACTCATCACCCACAAAGTCGCTCCCAAGCGCGTCCAAGCAACTTTGCACTTGATTTTGCGAGAAAATTAGCGTTGCGTTAATGTTGATTTTATCTTTATAAAGCGCACTCATCACCTCAAATCCAGCGCGTGTGGCGGGGACTTTTATCATCACATTTGGCATATTTATGCACTCAAAAATGCGCCGCCCCTCATCGATACTTTGCGCTGCATCATCACAGAGCATCGGGTCAATCTCAATGCTGATAAATCCATCATTGTAATTTCGCTCCCACAGGGGCAAAAGACTAGTTGCCGCACTTTTTATATCGCTAAATGCGAGATTTTCATAGATTTGCTTCGCGCTATGCCCATCACTACGCAGTTTTTCAATCGCGCTTTTATATGCCACACTATTTAAAATCGCATTTGCAAAAATCGCAGGATTGCTTGTCGCCCCGCAAATCTCGCCCCGCCCTATCATCGCTCGAAACTCATTTTGCAAAAATTCTCGCTCCACAAAGTCGCACCACAAACTAAAATTATCCATCTTGCCTCCCTTAAACATATCGCAGAATCTCTCTTAAATCCTTGCGCGAAATGATGATATTTGCCTCCCTTTTTAGCGCGTCTTTGGCGCAAAAGGCGACTTTTTGCCTTGCGTATTGAAACATCGCAATATCATTTGCGCCATCGCCCACCGCAAGGGTATTTTCAGGCGAAATGCCAAGCAAATTTTGCACCTTGCAAAGCATTCGCCCTTTTGAAGTGCCAAACATCATCTCTCCGCCCACTTCACCGCTTAAAACGCCATCTTTTGCGTGCAAAATATTGCTAAACTCCGCATCAATTCGCAGAATCTCCCTAAAATGCGCTGTCGCAAGGGAAAATCCACCGCTAAAACATACGATTTTATACCCGCGCTCTTTTAGCAAAGCAATAGTCTCCACCGCACCATTCATTAAGGGCAGATTTTCGCACACCGCTCGTGCTTTTTGCTCACTCATACCGCGCAAAAATGCCACGCGTTTTTTTAAACTCTCATAAAAATCTAACTTGCCATCCATCGCTAAATGCGTGATTTTAGCGACTTTTTCACTCACGCCGTGCGCCTTTGCTAGCTCATCAATCGTCTCGCCATCCATAAGTGTTGAGTCAAAGTCAAAAACGGCAAGTTTCATCGCGCAAAACTCTATCGTTGCAAAGTGATTGTAAAGTGCCCATTATCAAGGATTATGGCGTTTTTCACATTTGCGACATTAAACTTCCCTGCCAAATTTTGCAAGAATATCCGCTCAAACTCCATCTCCGCCTGAGCGCACATCATCCGCGTAGAACCGCCATTTGCGCTAATTTCGATAATATTTTCATCCACCCAAGCAAACGAAGTAAAATAATTATTGCACCCCGCCTTGCCAAAAATCTCACTATCTTTCACGCTGAAATGCGCGTCCTTTGGCGACTCTAACAATATATCATTTAGCGAAATGGCGGTGATATTGTATTTCGCGTTTGGCAGGGCGATATTTTGCCTAGCACACGCGATAAAAACGGCACTCAAAATTATCGCAATAAAAATATTTTTTGTCATTTCAATTTTTCGATTTCATCTAAAATTTCTTTTTTTGATTTGGGTTCAACTAGTCTATTTCCCACCTCTACGCCGTTTTTGAAGAATATCAAAGTGGGGATTCTGCGGATTTCAAAGTTTTGGGCGAATGCTTCGTGCTCATCGATATTTATTTTTATCACTTTGTATTGGCTCTCTAACTCCGCTAAAATCGGCGCAATGCGGACGCAGTCTCCGCACCACGGCGCATAAAAGTCCGCAATCACAAATCCATCTTTAATCTCATTTTGAAAGTTTTCCATCGTGCTGTCCTTTTTTTGGTTGAATTTATCGGCGAAGTGTAGCAAATAAATGTTAAGAAAAAATTTAACGCTAGATTCTGCGAATTTGGTTCGTCATTGCGAGAAGTCGCACTTGGGCGACTTCGTGGCAATCCACAATTTAAAAATAATAGATTGCCACGAAAATGCGACTTTAACAAAGTCACATTTTCTCGCAATGACGGCGTGGGCGTAAATTGCCACGATTTAGCGTCCGCAGAATCTCGCACATTTCGCAGAATCTCCCCTAATTTTCCGCTAATTTTGCCTTATATTTCACGCCTAATTCCTCTAACTTCTGCACCTTGCTGTAAATCGAACCTTTGCCATCTTTTAGCTGATTTAGCGATTTTTGAAATGCTTCATCCGCCTTTTTTAGGTTATCTCCCACGCTTTCCATACTGCTATAAAATCCGCTAAATTTATCATACAGCGAGCTTGCCGTGCTTAAAATCTCAGCGACATTATTATACTGCCTTTCATTTCGCCAAATGTTTGCAATCGTCCGCAGTGTCGCAAGAAGCGTGGTAGGACTAACTAAAATGATATTTTTTTGATACGCGTATAAAAATAATTCATTATCATATCGCACCGCCTCCAAAAACGCCCCTTCGATGGGGATAAACATCAGCACAAAGTCCAAGTTTCCGCCATCTATCGCGCTTTCATAACTCTTTTTGCTGAGTTCTTTTATGTGCGTTTTTAGCGACATAATATGTGCCAATAAATCATTATTATTCGCAGAATCGCCGCTTACAAACCGCTCATAATCCTTAATATTCGCCTTTGAGTCGATTATGACTTTTTTATTATTCGGTAGATTTATAATCACATCCGGGCGCACGACATTGCCTTCATCGTTTTTCTGCGTCTCTTGGAGATTGTAATCCCGCCCTTTCACAAGTCCAGAATCCGCAAGTAGATTTTCCAAAATCATCTCACCCCAATCGCCAAGCGTCTTATTGTTTCCCTTTAATGCCTTGCTTAAATTATCGGCGTCCGCGGAAATGCGAATGTTTAAATCCTTCAAATGCCGTATTTCTGCCATTAGATTGCTTCGCTCTTTTATGTCATCATTGTGAATTTCGCTAATTTGCTGTTTGAAGTTGTCAATTTGCGTTTGCAGGGGTTTTAGAAGCGAGTTTAGTTGCTCTTTTTGATTCTGCGCTCCGCTTTCTAAATTTTTACTTAAAATATCCTGCGAGAGTGCCTTAAACTCGCTTTTGCTCTGCTCTTTTAGTGTGTCGAAAAATTCTTTTTCTTTTGCGCGGATTTCCTTTTCATAATCTAATGCCGTGCGAAGAGAGGCGCGCTCATCGCTTATTTTTCGCATTTCTTCATTTAAATTATCAAGTGCGTTTTCCAAATCAATAATGCGCGCTTCATTTGCCCTATTTGCAGAATCTAAAAATTTATTTTTCTCCATAATTTGCTTTTTTGATAAACTCAAAAATACCGCCAAAATCACGCCACCTACGCCAAAAATCACTCCCAAAATCGCCACATAAATCATTTTTGCCTCCCAAATTTAAATTAGCATACTCTCATCTTTTTTGCCACCAAAATTACTCACAAATCCCTGCGTTAGGCGCATTCCATACAGCACCACAATCCACGAGCAGTAAATCCACAAAATAAAAAACATCAAAATCGAAAACGAACCATAAATCGTGCTATACGCTTTATTGTAAAACACATAATACACAAACGCCCATTTCAGCACACTCCACACAATCATAGTGATTAAAGATGACGCGAGCAGCGAGAGAAACGGCAGTGGTTTATTTGACAAAATCTTAAATAGCATAAAAAATAATGCCCAAGTTAGCGCGAAAGGCAAAATGTCCGCGAAGTCGATGAATTCGGCGATTTGCGTTTTATTTATCGCACTTTGCACTTCTAAACTAAAATATAAACTCACCCCAATCCCCACGGGAAATAGCGTCATCAACGCCCAATACACGATTAGCGCGTCAAAAAATCTGCGCTTTTTGCTCTCAAATAATTTCGCGCTGATATTTTCCAGATTGCGAAAAAACAGCACGGAGGCAAAGAGCGCGTAGATAAATGCGCTCATCCCAAGCGACTGCGAGTTTTGCATAAATTGGTCTAAATACTGCGAGATTATTTCGGTGTTTGTGGGGGAGAGATTTGAGATGATTAGCTCTTTTATCGTGCCGATTTGGGATTGAAAGTTCGGGATTGAGAGCAAAATTGATAGGATGATGATAATCACAGGGACGATGGCAGAAAGCGTGTAGAGCGAGAGTGACGCGGCGTAAGTTTCGACATTGTTGAAAAAGCTAAGCAGTGCCATCGCGCGGGATTTTACCTTGCTAAAAATCTCTTTTAAGTCCTTAAATTCGCAGAATCTCGCCATTTTTACCCCCAAAAGTCAAAGTTGAAATTATAGCGAGTTTAAAATAGATTCTGCGAAATTATTTTTATTTTGATTTTGTTTTTGCGTTGAATTTGATTTTATTGCGCTTTTATTTCGCCAAAATCGCAGAATCTAAAAAAATTCGCTAGATTCGCAGAATCTAAATTTGTTTTCACACGCTTCGCAGAATCTACTTAATTTGCTCCCAATTTTTCAAATCAAAAATGTTGTTTTTGACTTTAAATACGACATTTATGTCATATTTATTATTCTGCTCCCTGCCTGTGCCACCATCTACGATTGTATAAATCAACTCTCTATTTTTGATAGGATTTTTAAGCACGCTTGGGGCGATATTTGGACACACAGAGTTTATCTCATCGCACGCAACCGCCATTGTGTCGGCATTTGTGATGAAAGTCTCATCATCGATTTTTAGGCGACCCTTTGCATTAAAATCTTTCACCATAAAAAATATATGCGAATTCCTTGCTGCTCGCATTGGAAAGTCGATGATTGGCGCACCAAGTCCGCCATTTCCGTGGTCGCTTACAATGATGATTTTCGTGCTATCATAAATGCCCTGCGTTTTTAGCGCATTTAGCAATGTTAGCAAGTTTTTCACATAGCATTTGTGATTTGAGTAGGCAAGGTCGGATTTATCATTTATGAGTTTATTGCGGTATTGCGCGATGCTATCGATTGGTTTGCAGTCATTATCCGCGCGAAGCATCCACGGGAAATGCTCCAATCCTTCATATAAAAATTTAAAGGTGGGTTTCGCAGAATCTGCTTTGATATGCTTTGCAAATGCCAAAAAATATCCTGCTTGATTTGTAGTGTGGCGCAAGTGATTTGCATAAATAGAATTGCCAAAAATCCACCCACCAAGCAAATAAATGCGTGTGCGAAAAATATATGGCGCAGCGCGAAATAATCCATAGGAAAATAACTCGCCAATGGGTCTGCTATCACTTGAAATGTGCTTTGGCGGGAAGTTTGCGCGGTAGAAGTCGCCCCAAATGTGGTGCTTATTTTGCGGAAAGATAAAAATATCTTTATTTAGTGCTTTTGCTAAAAGCGCATCATTGCTTGGATAGCTCGTCCCAAGTGCGACTTTAAATCCCGCCTTGCTAAACTCATTCGCAGAATCTGCCACCGCACGCGTCCCCTCAGTGATAATATTATGTGATAAATTACGCGAATTTATATTCATCGGCGAGTAATGTATCCCGCCACTTATCGCAGGTGCCGAACCAAAAGTGATATTTGCCACAGAGAGCGTATTTCTAAAATAAGTAAATCCGCTAAATTCATCAAAAAGATTTTTATCATCCTTTAAAATCTGCGTGAAATTGTCGCTTTGCACCATATCGCTAAAAATGATTAGAATATTTTTCTCTTTTGAGAAACTAAAAAGTGGCGCAATCTCGCTTGGCATTTCAAATGCGCTAGATTCTGCGATTTTGGTGTGTTGCTTTGGTGTGGTTTTACCCGTGTCGATGGTAATTTTTGCGATATCGATTGTGCTTGAAATTAGCATAGTTGCAAATAAAAAAATCAGTGCTTTTTTGAAAAATCGCCTGCAAAAGCAAAGCAGTAAAAACGCCACAAACATCATTGCAAATCCATATCCAATGTCAAAGTATTTCGCCCAAATGCTCGATATCCCCGCCCCGCCATCTTGGAATAATAAACCATCGATTTGCGCGTAAGGTCGCCCTGTGAAAATATTGCCACGGAAAATAAACGCATAAGATGAGTTGATTAAAAACACCACCACAAAGGCAAAAACGCCGAGTTTCAGCAGTCTTGTTTTATAGAAAAAACTCGTGGCGTAGATGATTGCGCCGCTTGTGAGGATGAAAAATCCCGCTAGCGCGCATAAAGTCGAGGTCGTCTGCGTGGCGTCAAACTGCGTCACATCGCTTGCATACAGCGCAAATGGCGAGAAAACGCAGACTAAAAAGCAAATATTTAAAATCGCAAAGATGGAAATATCGCGGTAAGTTTTGTAGTCTTTATCGCTCAAATCGCCGTGCGATGGGAAAATAACACGAATTACATTGCGTGGGAATTTGGGATTTGTAGGATTTTTGGGATTTTTGGGATTTTTGGGAGATTCTGCGAAATTTGCAGAATCTGCGGTATTTTGGGGATTTTGTGGATTAGATTCTGCGTTTTTTGTTTGATTCGCAGAATCTCGTGTAAAATTTGCATTTTTCGCAGAATCTAGCGCAGAATCTGCGGGATTTTTGCAATTAGATTCTGCGTTTTTTGTGCAATTTGCAGAATCTGCGTTATTTTTGCAATTAGATTCTGCGTTTTTCGCAGAATCTTCGTTATTTAGCGCGCCGCGCCGTTCTCTCTCTCTCTCTCTCTCTCTCTCGTTGCGTCTCATTTGCAAAAATCCTAATTTGTGAAATTTAAAAGATGAAATTGTAGCAAAAAAGATTGATTTCACATCAGATTTTGTGATTGTGGTAATTTTTCGAATTAGATTCTGCGGATTTAATTTGATTAGATTGCCACGATTTGGCATTCGCCAAATCTCGCAATGACGAAGTGGGAGCAGATTCTGCGATAAATTGCGCTTAGATTCTGCGTTTTCTACTCAAAACGCGCGAATTTCGCAGAATCTAGCAATCTCTCAACAGCACTTGCCGCCGCCACCTGCGCCGTATTTTTTCTCAATGCACTCTTTAAAAAACTCTTTGCGCGATTTTGGCGTCCTATCTGGGTGATGATTCTCCATATGCTCGATATATTTATCATAGCTAGGAAGCCCCACTAGTAGGTGAAAAAATCTATCCGAACGCCTATAAAGGCGCGAAATGCGCCCTATAAGCTCTTTTATCTCCATTTTCATCCGTGTGCTGCGATTTTACCTTCGTAATCGCTAGCTTTTACATAGTCTGTTTCGGCTAGTGGGATGTCATTTTCGCCCTTCACGCATTTTAGGCAGATTCGCACACACTGAATCAGCACAAGGCAGGTTACAAACATAAATAACGCGCACAAAAATGCGTTTATAAAGTTGTTTGTAGCAATCGTTTGAAACTTGTCCGCTTGCTCGGTTAGCCCTTGTGCGAGTGCTTCGGCAGCTTTTGTGCTGTTTATTTGCCATTGCGCGATGTGCGAGACTGAATCGTGGATTTTCTCGCCATTTGAAGGTAGCAATTTGCAAACACCCGCATACAATGTGCTAAATAGCACCCACACAGCAGGGAGTATCGCAACCCACGCTTGTTTTGCTTTACCCATTTTGAAAAGTATCGTTATAACCGTTAGAAGTGCGATACCTGCGAGCATTTGATTTGACACGCCAAAGAGTGTCCAAAGCGATTTTATCCCACCTTGCGGGTCGGTAACGCCTTGATAGAGAATATATCCCCACCCAGCGACACAAATCAAAGTCGCCACAATCCCCCAAGGCATCGATTGAATATTGCCGATGGGTTTATAAACATTGCCTAGCACATCTTGCACCATAAAGCGTCCTGCGCGAGTCCCCGCATCCACCGCTGTCAAGATGAATAACGCTTCAAACAAAATCGCAAAGTGATACCAAAACGCAGTTGAGCCGGCGTTAAAAATAGGCACTTGCGCGATAATAGTCGCTAGTCCAATCGCAAATGTCGGCGCACCGCCTGTTTTACTCAAAATGGACGCTTCGCCAATCTCTTGCGCCTTGCCGATGATATCCTCTGGCGTGATTGTAAAGCCCCAAGAGCTTATCGTTTGTGCGGCAATCGCGGCTGCTTCGGCTGCATCTTTCACACCTGCCGTGCCAAGCCCTGCCGGTGCGACATTCACTGAGAAATACAAGCCCGGAGTTAAGATTACAGCGGCAATAAGTGCCATCACAGCAACCGCAGACTCCATAATCATCGAGCCATAGCCCACCATTCGAGTGTGTGACTCTTTTTCTAACATTTTTGGCGTAGTCCCGCTTGATACAAGTGCGTGAAACCCGCTAATTGCCCCACACGCAATAGTTATAAACAAAAATGGGAAAAGTTGTCCGCTAAACACAGGTCCCGTGCCATCGATGTATTTTGTAGTTGCGCTGAATTGAATATCAGGGGCGACTACCAAAATGCCACCTGCCATTAGCACAATCACGCCGATTTTTAAGAATGTGCTTAAATAATCGCGCGGTGCAAGCAAAAACCACACAGGCAAAATCGCCGCGACAAATCCATAAATGATAATTACCCAAGTTAGCGTAACGGGCGAGAGTGTGAAAATCGCACTCAAAGTTTCACTTGCCGCGACATCGCGCCCAAAATAAAGTGAGAGAATTAGTAGCACAAAGCCAATCACACTCGCTTCGCCAACTCGTCCCGGTCGCAAAAATCGCATATAAACGCCCATAAAAATCGCAATAGGGATAGTCATAGCGATGGTGAAAAGTCCCCACGGAGATTCAGCGAGTGCATTTACCACCACAAGCGCAAGGATGGCGATGATTAGCATCATAATCGCCAAAATGCCAATCATAGCAATGCTCCCTACGCCCTTGCCAAGCTCTAATTTGATGATTTCGCCTAAACTTTTGCCATTTCGTCTCATCGAGCAAAATAGCACCGTCATATCGTGCACCGCGCCGGCTAAAACGACACCCACAACAATCCAAATAAGACTAGGCAAATATCCCATTTGCGCCGCCAAAATCGGTCCTACAAGCGGTCCCGCCCCAGCAATCGCCGCGAAGTGATGCCCAAAAAGCACGATTTTATTTGTCGGCACAAAGTCCCGCCCATCGTTTTTGACTATCGCAGGTGTGGCGCGATTATCATCTAGCTCTAACACCTTTTCTGCGATATACTTGCTATAAAATCGATAGCCTATCATATAAAAGCACACCGCCGCCACCACAAGCCAAGTGGCACTTATGCTCTCGCCCTGATGCAACGCAAGCACGCCAAAGCACCACGCTGCAATCACGGCGAGCAACGCCCAGCCGATATTTTTCACAATCGCATTCATATTTCCTCCTTTTGATTTAAAAATGCGAGGCAATTTAGCACAATTTTGCTTGTATTTTTATAAAATTATTAAGATTCTGCGAATTTTTTGTAAAAACGCAGAATCTCACAGCATAAATTCCACGATTTCATTAGTATAAATCGCAAATCCGCTTGAATGTATCTTATCAATCACATATTTTCCGCCCCGCAAAAACACGCGATTTCCGCTAAATGCACGAAAAAAAATATTATCATAATAACCAATTTTTGGATAATAAAGCGGAGAAAAAATCATATTTTCATACTCGCAGAAACTCGCACTAGCAAGCAATTTTTGCAGTTCGCTTTGGAGAAACGCAGGGGCGGTTTTTGTGTAATTTATTAGCGAAGTTTTATCCTGCACGAAAAGCAAATCGCGCAAATATTTATGTTTTTTTGCAATCTTTTGCACTTGCATTTGTGAAAAAATCTCAATATCCATCCCGCTTTCATCCGCGCAGAGGCGAGGAATTTTCATATTTGCGATTTGCAAAATGGGATTTAAATCTAACCTTGCAAAAATGCTAACCGCCACGCACAGCATACTTGCGATATTCTCATCGCCCCGCCCAATGCACTCCGCGCCAATTTGCTCAATTTGCGTGCTTGGATAGGAAAATGCCGGCTGAATATAAAACCACTTTTTATGCCCCAAATTCCGCAGGTGGCGGTTCAAAATCTTAATGACATCAATCGTATTATCATTTCGCAAAATCATCTGTTTATTCCCATCGGTGCTTATGCGGATAATCTTTCGCTTACCTAAAATGCGCTCATCGTTTGTGAAATTAAAACTCGGCGTGGAGATTTCCTCGAAATGATTTTCATAAAAAATCTCAACGGCGATTTTTTCAATCTCCCTTTTTAACTTCGCGCTACTACCAAAGTGAATCGTGCTACCTTGCGGCACTTCGTAACCTAAAATCACAATCTATCCTTTTAATTTAAATGCTTTATTTTAATGCGGAAATTATAGCAGATTCTGCGATTTTCGCAGAATCTCGCGTGGATTTTGGTAAATTCGCAGAATCTAGCGCGTAAATTACCACAATTTTGCAAATCGCAGAATCTCGCAAAATAAAAATGCGCCGGATTCTGCGCTATTTCACCTCGCCAAATCGCCGATTTCGCACTCTAAAATCATCCACAATTTCGCTTAACTCATCCGTCTCAAAGTCCGGAAACAGCGTTTTTGAAAAATACAACTCCGCATAGGCGCATTGATAAAGCAGAAAGTTTGATAGGCGCATCTCCCCGCCCGTGCGCACTAGCAAATCCACAGGCGGGATATTTGCGGTGTCAAGGGAAGATTCAAAGATTTGCAAAATTTGCTCTTTTGTAAAATCGCAGAATCTAAATGCGGGATTTTGGGGAGATTCTGCGATTAGATTCTGCGATTTTGTGGGAGATTCTGCGAAATTTGTGCGATTTGCAGAATCTAATATTTTTTTTATCGCCCTTGCGATTTCATCTTTTGCGCCATAATTTAGCGCGAGAATTTGCGTAAGCGCGGTATTTTGCGCGGTTTTTGCTTCAAGGTGCGCTATCAAATCCCGCAGTTTTGGCGAAAACGCGCTAATATCGCCAATCGCCTTAAATTTGATATTATTTTCAATATAAGTTTTTTCCTCATCCCTCAAATATTTTTCTAGCAACTTCATCAAAAAACTCACTTCACTCTTTGGACGCTGCCAATTCTCCGTAGAAAACGCGTAGAGCGTGAGAAAATCTATGTGATTTTTGGCGCACCACTGCGTGATTTTGCGGATGACTTTTGCGCCCATTTTGTGTCCATCCGTGCGTGGTAAAGTGCGATTTTTCGCCCACCTGCCGTTGCCATCCATTATAATTGCGAGATGATTTAATGTATTTTGCTGCAAAATGTTTCCTTGTAAAAAAGTGCAAATTTTAGCGAAAAATATAAATTATGCAAAATTTATCATTATTTGTTAAAATTTCGCGCTTTATTTTCGATATTACCTAAATTAAATCAAAACGGAGATTTTAATGAGTAAAGTAGCGTTAAGCATATTGCTAGGGTTGAGTTTAATCGCATCACAGGGCGTCGCACAAGAGAGCGATGAGATTATGTATGAGGATGAAGTCGAGTATGTGGATGAATATGCGGACGAAGGCGATGAAGGCGTGGAATACGCGGATGACGCGGATGCGATAGAATACGCCGATGAAGGCGATGAAATCGCGGATAATGAAGCGTATGACGCCTCACAAAGCGCAATTAGGAATGATAAAAGTGCGGATAATACAGATATTACGCGCTGGGTAGATTCTGAGGCGGATATTAAGAGAAAGCAAGCAAGGGCAAAAAAACAAGCACAGCAGGATAAAGATTATCAATTTAGTATCGTGCGACAAAGAAGTGGATTTTTTATGGGGTTGGGACTTGGATATTCTAGTCCTTATTTAATACCACAAAAATTTAAAGGACCACCTGAAGGACCGCTAGTATTTGGTGGTGGTGCGGATTTATTTCTTGGATATCAGCAAGCATTTAATCATTATAGCGGAATTCGCTTCTATGGTGAATTTGATTATAGATTTCTTGGATATGGTTTAATGCATCAATATGGTGGGCGAGGCAATATCGACCTTTACATAGAGGGAAATATGGGGCGTAATTATACAGAGACACTTGGGTTTTTCTTTGGTATCGGTGGTGGATACACAAATCATCAAACAATTAGTGTTGCGTTTAGAGGGGGGCTACATTCGGTGATAGGCACTCATCATAGAATTGAATTTTTAGGGCAGTATTCGCAATATTTTACGGGACAAACTTTAAATGCAACAAATGCCGCAACTTTAAAAAACTATGGCACACTTGATTTTTGGACACGCTATTCATATTTGTTTTAAATGTATAGATTCTGCGATTAAATCGCAGAATCTCCCACAAAAAATATTAGATTCTGCGAATTTTTGTAATTTCGCAGAATCTAGCGCATATTTTGTCGCACTACTTCATACGCCACGATACTAACGGCATTTGAGAGATTCAAACTTCGCGCGTTATTTTGCATAGGGATTTTATAGGTTTGCGCAAAATGCGCATTTATCAGCTCCAAAGGCAGTCCCTTATCCTCCCTACCGAAATGCAAAAAGCACCCACCCGCAAATCGCGCCTCAAAATAGCTACGATTCGCCTTTGTGCTTAAAAAAAAGTGGCTTGAATCGATAGGATTCGCACCCAAAAACGCCTCCAAATTATCCCATTTTACAAGCGAAATCTTTTCAAAATAATCTAACCCAGCGCGTTTTAGGTGCTTGTCATCGATGGTAAATCCCAGCGGATAGATGAGATGAAGCCTCGCATTTAGCGCAAGGCAGAGTCGCCCGATATTGCCCGTATTGTGCGGGATTCGTGGCTCGTGCAAAACAATATTTAGCACTTTATAATCCCTTTATTTGCGTTTCAAAGTCCGCTATCGCCCCTAAAATCGCCGTCCTGCACGCGCAAAATGGCGTTTTTATGTCGTTGCTTTTGATTGATAGCATTGCAATCATCGCGCTTTGCAGTAAATGGCACATTGAGCCTTCAAACAAAATGCCGACTTTGGGATTATTTTGGCTTGTGTATGCCAAAAATTCACTCATTTTATCGATAAATGTAAATAATTGCTCTTTGGTTGAAATCTCGCAATTTAGGGCGTTTATAAGCTCATTTATAAACAAAATCGCGCTTTTTTTCAAATCCGCCTTTGCCAAATCTACCTGCGATTCGCTTATCAAAAAATGCGGTAATTTTTCCCTTTTGGCGATAGATTTTAGGGTAAGATTTGGCGCAAAAACCGCGCCTTTGATTTTTGCCCCAAAGCTTAAATTATGCACAAATTTTGGCTTGTAATGCGCTATTGCAAGGGCAAAACTCTCTTTGCTTAAAGAAAAAATCGCGTTGCTAAAAACTTCAAAATCCTTGCAATTTCCCTCCACTTTGAAGCAATCAGCGGGGATTTCGGCGCGTTCATCGCCGTAGATTGAGCCGCTTGCGTGTTTGGCAAAGCCACGCACAAATCCGCAGTCCATTCCGCACATTATGATTTCATCGCTCATCGCGCACGCTAGGCTAAATCCTGCGTTTCCTACAAACGGAGCGCAAAATTCAAGCGGGGCGATTTGGGTGGCGATTTGCGGGGCGATTTCATCAAAAATATAACTTGCCGCGCTTCCGCCACGCATAAAAAGTAGCGTATGGTGCGATAATTCAAGCACTTTTGGATTGACAAGCGAAGCGCAAAGCGTGGCTGTGTCGCCCAAATTTGAGCTTTGCAAAACCTCCGCAAGATAGGGGACGCGCTCAATTTCGATTTGAAAATCTATGCGAATCTTATGCGCTTTAAGCACCTTTAACGCCGTGCCACAGCTAAAAATCAGCATTTTATTTTGATTTGCGCGGATAAAATTGATATTTGATTCAAGGCTAGGACCGCTCCCCACCACGCAAATGGGGGTTTTTAGCTTGTGATTTAGGCGCAAAAATGGCGCGTTTTTGGCGTTAATAAAGGCATTTTTTAGTCCCACCATTTCGTCCTCAAAACTCCCCCAGCCACGCGCATTTGCACGATATGTCTCAAATGTGAGTTGCTTAAACGCCTCTATTTTGTGGCTTTTTAGCAGTGATAGCTCTAATCGCAGAAAATTATTTGTGATTTTTTTGCTATAAAAGTAGTGGTTTAAAAGTCCCTTATTTAGCAAGTTTTCGATGAAAATATAGCAGGATTTGGGCGAAGTGCGCGAAAAAAGCAACTCATAATCCACAAAATAGCAAGACAACGCGAAAAGTTCGGCTTCCTCTTCATAAATCAAAAGCGAGTGAAAAAAATAGCCCATTTCTAATAAAATATCCAAAAATAGTCCGCCACAAAGCCCGAAAATGTTGGTTTGGGGGAGAAAAAGTGGAGGGAGGTGGTAGGCATTTTGCGCGATTGTCTCTTGCGCGTATTCGCGGGAGTTTGAAAAATTCTCACTCGATGAACCATTAGTTCTATCTCGCTCGAATTTTTCGGCACAACCCACGAATCCATCACAAGATACTTCCGCGCTGTCGCTGGTTGTTTTGGATTGCTTCGATTCACTTCGTGAATCTCGCAATGACGAAGCGGGAGCAGATTCTGCCTTTTGTTCCCCCTCCCTTGCGGAGGGGGCTAGGGGGTGGGTATTTTGTAAATGAAATGCTACATTGAGATTCTGCGAAATTGCGCTAGATTCTGTGTTTTTCATTTCATTCGCAGAATCTGCGATTTTTGCCGTCATTGCGAGATTCTGCGAAGCAGAATCGTGGCAATTCGCAGAATTGGATAAAGAAACTTCGGCTTCGCCTTGTTTTGCGAGCGAAGCGAAGCAACCATCCACAAAATTGTCATTCTCGCGCGAAGTCGAAGCACGAAGCGAAGAATCTCTATTTAGATTCTGCGATTCTGCGATAGTTTCGTTATTTTGTTTATTTGATTCGTTTGTTTTTTCTCGCAAAAAGGGCTGCACCCCCCTCCCCGCTCCCCCTACGCGCCAAAAGCTGCCGCTTTTCGCTTTTAGGGGGAGTGCCTCGCTTTCTCCGCTTCTAGCAAAAAATCGGCGGGTGGCACTACTGCACCCTTGCTCCCGATTTTTTGCACCACGAAGCGGGCGAGATTCGGTGCTATCGCACGGATTTGTTTTTTTTGTAGATTGCCACGAAAATTCGCTACGCTCATTTTCTCGCAATGACGGATTTATTTTCGATTTTAGATTCGTAGAATCTACAACGGAAGGAATCGCAGTAGTGCTTTCGTAGTTTTTGGCGAATCGACACAAGGATAGCGGACTTTGCGTCCTGTGCGCTTTAAGGCGATTCACCAAATCTGCGGAATGATTACCCGAGAACGAATTGTGTGCAATATCCACCATTTTATTTATCGCCTCTGCTGTCGCTTTCAAATTCGTCACGCCATAATTCCCATCGCTATTTTTTTGCAACTTTTTTAATCCCAAATTATTTGCATAAATGCGCCATTTATCGTTGTTTAGCGGTGTTTGGGCGATATTTTGCGCCACACTTACAAACGCGCCTTTGGGGTAGAGAAAACGGCGATTTTGCAAATCCACTATGTTTATTTCATCTTGTGTAAAATAGAGTTGATATTTGCGATTTTGCCCACTCACAGCATTTTGAAGCGATTTTGCGATTTTGTTGTTGCTAAAAAATGCGATATTTTTTAGCATTCGATTTTGCATTATGATTTGCGCACTTTTATAGGCGGATTCATCGCCCTTTTGGGCGTGAATCAGGCATTCAAAAAGGCGTTTTATTGTTTAAGTCCTAAAAGCGTATTTAAGATTTGGTCAGAAGTCGTTACGGCTTTGGAGTTTGCTTGAAAGCCCCGTTGAACGACTATTAGTTGCGTTAATGCGCGGGATAAATCCACATTGCTCATTTCTAGCTTTGAGCCGCTCACGCCTCCCCTGCGCCCTGTGTTTGGTGCGCCGATGATGGGGTCGCCTGAGTTGCCACTTTGGCTAAAAATATTGCCACCTTCGGCTTGGAGTCCTGCGTTGTTTGCGAAGTTTGCGAGTGCGACTTGCGCGAGTGCGAGTGCCTTGCCGTTGGTAAATGAGCCTAAAAGCGTCCCATTTGCGTCAAAGCGGATATCCACCAAATCCCCCGCAATGTAGCCATTTTGCGAGATTGTATAAGTCTCGGAGATTCTATCTACGCTCGTTAGTCCGCCAAAAGTGCCGTTATCGCCAAATGCGAGTTCTAATCGCTGTGGCGAAGTCGAGCCGTTTTTAGGGTCAAATTGAAGCACGGGCGGATTCATCCCCGCTAGTGAGCCATCAGAGTTAAACACCGCGCGTCCGCCCTCCAAAATATTTGGGCGAGTGGGGCTACCGCCGATAAATTGCGCAGGTTCAGGCAAAATCGCGCGGAAGCTCCACTCATTACCCGAAATCTTATAAAACTCAAAGCGCACCGTGTGCTTTGAGCCCAAACTATCCACCACATCGACACTTGTAGCGTGAGTCGCCACGCCAAAGACGCCCGAACTCGCCACATTGCCACCCTCCACAAGCGAAGTAGTCGCGATGCCCCGCATCACATCTTTCAAAATCACATTATTTGTGATATTGTCATTATAAAAACTACTAACCGCGATATTTAGATTATTCTTAATATCATCGCCATCATCGGCATTTTCAATCTCAAACATACCATAGCGATTCACACTCACAAACACACTCGCAGTCGAATCACCATAAGTAACCTGCGGATTTTTCACGATATTTGCATCTTGCTGCATTAAAGCGCGTAAATCCTCAGTCGTCCTAAACTGCCCTGCGGTTGAATCGGCGTCCTGTGCGTTTGTATATTGATAAGAAAACGCCGTAATCACGCTATCGCCCTCTTTGAAATTCACCAATGCGCCCGTGCCACCGCTTGTGATGATGATATTTTTCGTCTTTTCATCGCCATCGCGCTCATTTTTATTCTCCAAGCGAAGTGCGCCATTATCGATATAAGCCTCCACGCCGGTTTTATCGCTCGTGGCATTTATGGCATTTTGCGCAGCGATTAGCGATGAAATGCCTGTGACAGCTGAATCATTTGTAAAAGAGATTTCTTGCCCATTTATGCCAATAGTGCTTGTCTCATTTGTATTTTGCACATTTTGGCGCATTTGCGCGGTTTGGTAGCTAATCCAAAGTCCCTGATTTTCTTTTAGCGCGAGTGCATCGCCATCCGCGTTAAAAAGCGCACCCATATCATAGGCGATTTGACGCAGTTTGTTTGCTGAATCATAGATTGGTATTTCAGGGTCGATTTCAGTGGCGATAGATGAGTCAAGCGCGGAGAGCGGAACCATCTGGTCTGCCTTGCGCCCTGCGTTTAGATTCGCCCGAAGTGAAATTGATGAAGTAGATTTGGCAGGCATAACCATCGCAGGGTCGATTTGAATGCTACGAATGGGTCCTGTGTGATCGACTTTGAAAAATTCATCCTCCGTCATATACTCGACATTTTCTAGCTCCCCGCGAATCCACCCTTGCACGATATAACCGCCCGTATTTACCAAATTGCCATTGGCGTCAAAGAGAAATTCGCCGTTGCGCGTGTAATTATGCGTAATCCCCCTATCGGGGCTAACGATGAAAAATCCATCGCCTTCAATCGCCAAATCCGTTTTAATATCCGTATTTTGCGTGTTGCCCTGTGAGAAAACTTTGGTAGTCGCCTCCACGCCCACGCCTAGCCCGATTGAGAAGTCATTTTGCCCTCCAAGCCCGTTTTTGTAGGGCGAAGAGGCGATTCGCTTGATTTGGCTAAGCATATCCACAAAACTTGCGCGTGAGTATTTGAATCCCACGGTATTGACATTTGCAATGTTGTTACTTTCCACATCTAACGCTATTTGGTGCGCTTGCATTCCGCTGACACCAGACCACAAAGACCTTAACATATCTATCCTTTTATTTAGAAATTATTGCGATTTGTAAGCAAATAATATTCCTAAAAATTGCAATTTAGATTCTGCGATTCGCAGAATCTTGCTTGAAAATTTGTATAAATCTTGTGCGAAAATCGCAGAATCTTGGAATCTTGCTTTAAAATCCACAAAATCTGCCCTGCCCTTTTTTTAAAAATCTTTAAGAAAACTTTTAGTGAAATCATCGTAGAATCGCGCAATTATTTTGGGATTTGGGGGCGTAGCTTGACATTTTCATCAGCATTTTTCAACGCAGCATTTTTTCAGTTTGACATTTTCGAATTCAACTTTTTTCACCTCATCGTTCTTATCAGCATTTTCATCGCATTTTTACACAAATATCGGCATTAGATTCTACGAAACGCCCATAGATTCTGCGATTCAAAGCGAATCTAAAAAAGATTCTGCGATTCAAGGCGAATTTCAAATATCCGCGATTCAAAGCATATTTAAAAACACAAAATCCCCCCCCCCGTTACAACTAAATTCACATTTATTTTCTCCCCGCCACGCGCAAACTTCATTTAAAGGCGTTGCGATGCGATAAGCGCAATGTTATAAATGATAGTTTGAAGCGTTTGATTTGCGCGCTTATGCGAATCTAATATCATTTTAGGGGGCATTTTATGGACTTTTTGACATCTTTAAGCGATAGGACGCAATTTACCATTCAGCTAATCATCGTTTTGATTTGCTTGTTTTATGGGGCGAAAAAGGGCGGGATTGCGCTTGGATTGCTAGGCGGGATTGGCATTTTTGTGCTGACATTTCTTTTTAATGTCGCGCCGGGCAAACCTAGCATTGATGTGATTTTCACAATCCTTTGCGTGGTGGTGGCGAGTGCGACTTTGCTATCAAGCGGCGGACTAGATGTGATGCTACAAATCGCGGAGCGGATTTTACGGCGCAATCCAAAGTTTCTAACGATACTTGCGCCGTTTGTGACTTGGTTTTTGACGATTTTGTGCGGGACGGGGCACGTGGTTTATACGATGATGCCTATCATCTATGATATCGCGATAAAAAATAATATCCGCCCCGAGCGTCCTATGGCAGGGGCTTCTATCGCTTCGCAAATGGGGATTATCTGCTCACCTGTGAGCGTGGCGGTGGTAAGCCTTACAGCGATGCTTTTAGCCTCTGGCGTAAAGCAAATACAGGGATTTGATGGATATATCGACTTGCTAAAAATCACAATCCCAAGCGGTGCGTTTGGCGTGCTGTGCGTGGGGATTTACTCGTGGTTTCGGGGCAAGGATTTGGATAAAGATGAAGCGTTTCAAGAGCGTATCAAAGACCCCAAATTCAAAGAATATGTCTATGGCGAGAGCAAAACCTTGCTAGGGCAAAAACTCCCTACGATAGAGTGGGTGGCGATGTGGATATTTCTTGGGGCGATTGCGATTGTGGCGGTGCTAGGGATTTTCAGCGATTTGCGTCCATCATTTGGTGGCAAACCGATGAATATGGTTGCTGTGATTCAAATGTTTATGCTAATTGCGGGCTCTGCGCTAGTGATTTTCACAAAGGTAAAAGTCAGCGACATCGGCAATAACGCGATTTTCAAATCCGGTATGATTGCGATGGTGGCGGTGTTTGGGATTTCGTGGATGGCGGACTCAATGTTTGCCGTGCATACGCCAATGCTTAAAAATGCGCTTGGTGGCGTGGTGCAAGAGCATCCTTGGACTTATGCGGTGATGTTGCTTCTCATTTCAAAGTTCGTAAATTCACAAGCGGCGGCACTAGCGGCGTTCGTGCCACTCGCACTTGGCATTGGCGTGGAGCCGGGCATAATCGTGGCATTTTCAGCGGCGTGCTATGGATACTACATTTTGCCTACTTATCCTAGCGACCTTGCGACAATTCAGTTTGACCGCTCGGGGACTACGCACATTGGGAAATTTGTGATAAATCATAGCTTTATTATCCCGGGGCTAATTGGCGTATTTACATCTTGCGTGGCAGGGTGGCTACTCGCGCTAGTGGCTGGATTTTTATAGGATTTTAAGAATCTAGCGCAAAATCCGTCATTGCGAGAAGTCGCACTTATGGCGACTTCGTGGCAATCCACGACATTAAAATAGATTGCCACGCTCGCAATGACGGAGTAGGTGGAGATTCTGCGATTTTCGTGCGAGATTCTGCGAAATTTGTAGAATCTCACTCCATCAGCGAATAAGTCATATAAAATCGCAGTTTTACCTTCGTGGTGGGGCGCGGATACTCCCTAAAAGCAATCTTAATATTTGTCAGCATATCATTATCCAAAATGATTGAGTTTGCGCTAGAAATCACGCGCAGCTCGGAAATATCGCCATTTGGATGCAGGTAAAACTCGATGACATTTTTCCCCTGCAAGTTCAGCGCAAGTGCGCCCTGCGGATACCCGCGCCGATTGATATGATATTGCGTGATGCGCCCTATATTGCGCAAATTATTGATGATGAAATCAATCTCCGCCATCCCATAATCGCCCAATTCATCGCCATAAAGTTCAAAAATCTCCGCTTTGATATCGCTTGGAATTGCCTTGCTTGCGATATAGCGTATCATTTCTTGGCGTTTTTGGTGTGGCAAGTTTGGATTTATATTTGCGCCATTGTAAAGTTGCAAGGATGACAAATTTAGCGCATTTAGCGCAGAATCTGCGGGATTTTGCGCGGGATTTTGGGGAGATTCTGCGGTTTTTGAAATTGCTTGATTTTGCGGTGGTGCGGGGGGATTTGGCGCAGAATGTGGCAGATTTTTAGGGATGGATGAGTTTGTTTTATGTGGAGAATTTTTCAGTGCAGAATCGCCACCCCGCTTAAATCCTAACTGCACTTTTTTGGGCGTTTGCGGGGTGAAAAAGTGCAGATTTTTATTCGCAAAATACAGCGCAAAAATGGCGATGATATGCGCTAAAAGCGAGAAAAGCAGTGCTTTTAAAATCGCATTTTGCCTAAAAAGTGCTAGATTTTCTTGCATTGCGATGTCCTAGATTTTGCGAGATTTGCGCGAGATTGGGCGAAAATGGGGTAGATTGCGCGAATTTTGTATAAGATTCTGCGAATCGCAGAATCTAGATTCTGCGTTTTTTCCGTCATTGCGAGATTTGCCAAAGGCAAATCGTGGCAATCCAAAATTTTGTCATTCTGAGCGGAGTGCGAAGCACGAAGCGAAGAATCGCTATTATTTTGAGATTTTTCGCTACGCTCAAAATGACAATTTTTATTAGATTCTGCGTTTTTTGCACGATTCGCAGAATCTTGGATTGCTTCGGCAATTTGTGCCTCACAATGACGAAGTGAAATAGATTCTGCGTTAAACACAGAATCTAAAAAAAATTCGTGCGAAGCACCCTTAATCTCGCCCGCTTCGTGGTGCAAAAAATCGGATTCAAACGAGCAGTAGTGCGAGTGCCGATTTTTTGCTAGAAGCGGATTAAGCGAGGCACTCCCCCTAAAAGCGAAAAAGCGGAGCTTTTTGGGAACACAATTTAAATGAAGTCGGGGGGAGCGGGAGCGGGGTGCAGCCCTTTTTGCGAAAAAAACAAACGAAGCTAATCTAAAAAACGGCGATTTTATCGCAGAATCGCAGAATCTAAAAATAGATTGCCACGATTTTGCTTCGCAAAATCTCGCAATGACGAAAAAAATGCAGAAAATCGCAGAATCTGCCACAAAATCGCAGAATCTAAATTTGGATGGTTGCTTCGCTTCGCTCACAAATCCTATGGATTGCCACGATTCTGCTTCGCAGAATCTCGCAATGACGGAAAACAAGCTAGATTCTGCGGTTTTCATAAAATTATGCCTTTTGTAATTGCTCGTAGTTTTTAATCAAATGTGCGATTTTGTGCTCGCGCAAGAGTTTCGCAGAATCTCGCTCTTTGGGGATTTTATCGATGATAAAGGCATTTGTCGCCCCGACAAATAAAATGTAGTTCGCATCCGCAGAATCTAATATCAAAATCTTATTTTTCGCGTCAAGTGCGATGTTTTGCGCCACTGAAATGGGCGACTTGCGGAAAATCGAAATGGGGGCAGTGTCGCTTTTTACGCGCTTTTTGATGATAAATAGCGCGATGATTAGCGCACACAAAATCGCAATCACCGCAAAATACCGCCACAAATCCACGCCCTTTGGGGATAAAAGATTATTTTGCTCTTTGATTGCGCTAATGCTATCCTCCAAAGACTGCGGATTTGCGGTGAGATTCTGCGAACCCAAATTTGACGAATTTGGCGAACCAAAATTTTGCGAATTTTGCGCGAGATTCTGCGAACCCAAATTCTGCGAATTTTGCGCGAGATTCTGCGAATTTGGCGCATTTAGCGCAGAATCTGCCAAAATATTCCCCGCAATGCTTTCTTTTTTCGTAGCGATGATTTTTATCGCACCTTGCTTGTTTTTCATCTTTTGCACCGCCAAATCAAAGTGCAGTTCAAAATCACTCACACCAAAAACAAGCACAACCCCGCCGCCCTGCGAGAAAATCTCGATATTTTTTATTAGCGCAGATTTGCTAACTAATTTATTTTTATTAAACGCTAAATTATGAAATTTCAGCGCCGTAAAGTCCTGCCTTGCGGTTTTTGTGATATTTCCATCAAACGCAGAATCCACCAAAAATAAAATCTCCACGCCATTTTTTATGCTTTTAATCTGCACATTTTCCAAACTACTCGCACACAAAAACTGCGCAAACACCGCGCACATCGCAAATACGCGCCAAAAACTATATTTTCTCTTTTGTGAGATAATAAATGATTGCATTGCTATCCAAAATCTCATTTATGCGGATTGCTAGACTTTTTTCATACACCATAACCTCGCCCTTGCCGACAATGCGGTCATTTACAAAGACTTCGACACTCTCCCCTGCGGGTTTTTGCAAGTCAATCACCGTCCCTTTTTCAAACTTCAAAATTTCTTCTAGCGAGATTTTCGTATTGCCAAGTTCAGAGCGGAAATTCACCTCCATATCAAGCAGTCCAGCGTAACTCTCCATCATTTCTTGCAGGTAGTTTGCAAGTTCGATTTCCTTTTTATTATGCACCAAGCGCTCATCTAAAATCTCATTTTCTGCCATTTTTATGTCCTTTTATTTGGTAAATCACAATTTTCATCTTTTCGTATTTATAAGCGAAAATGTCGCACCCTGCGGGGATTTCTGCGTTTTCCAAAAACTGCGGAATGCCAAGTTTCAAAATCTGCCCTTGCTCTTCAAAAAGCACCTTTGCCTTGCCGACAATTAGATTTGCAATCTCTTTTGCGATATCGCTCAAAGTGCTTTTATCAGGCGCAGAATCCGCAGAATCAAGTGCAGAATCGGGCGCAGAATCTACCGCAGAATCTAAAAAAGATTCTGCGAAATATTCCAAAAGTGCTTTGTTTGGCGCGATTATAAACTCCATCTCTCCAAGCGATATTTTGGAGGCAAAATCCGCGAAATCACTAGATTTTAGTGCAGATTCTGCGATTTTCGCAGAATCTCTCGCGCCATTTTTCGTAGAATCCGCAGAATCTAAATCTCTCGCAGAATCCGCAGAATCCACCGCAGAATCCGCAGATTCTGCGCGTAGTTCAATATCCAAGCATTCTTTTATCGCGCAAAGAATTGCTTTTTGCAAAACTTCCATCACCGCCCCTTTTTGCAAAATTCCACCGCAAAGCATTCATCGCATTTTGGGTTGATTGCCTTGCAGATATATCGCCCAAATAAAATGAATGCTTGATGAAGTGCGGCGCGATTGTGCGCGAAAATGGCGTTTAAGTCGCGCTCCGTTGCTTCGGGCGTCTTTGCGCTGCTTAATCCCAAGCGGTGCGAAATGCGAAATATATGCGTATCCACCGCCATTAAGTTCGCTTCGCAAAATTCTAGCAAAATCACATTTGCCGTTTTCTGCCCGATACCTGCGAGTGATTTCAAATCCTCCGCATTTAGCGGGATTTCGCCACCAAATCGCTCCATTACGCCCTTTGCCATTGCGATGATATTTTTTGCTTTGTTGTTAAAAAACGACACTGATTTGATTAGATTTTTCACAGAATCTAAATTTGCATTTGCCAAAGATTTGACATTTGGATATTTTGCAAAAAGTGCGGGAGTTACGATATTTACGCGCTTATCGGTGCATTGCGCAGATAAAATCACACAGATTGTGAGTTCGTAGAGATTTTTATAGATTAACTCCGTTTTTGCCCCTTTGTAGCGTTCTAAAAATAACTTTTCGAGTTTTCGTGCGTTTTTCATTTAATACTTCACAAATCCATTATTTTCAATGCCATAAAGTTGCGTTTTATACGCTACCTGCGAGTTTTCTACGCTTTCTTTGAAAAATCGCTCTATGCCATCTTTCATTTTGCTTAAAAATAAATCCACGCCAAGCGCAGTGGAGTAATTCACCCAATCATACTTCAAATCGCCCGATAACAGCGCGCTATACTCTAATAATCTCTCATCGCTTGTGCCAATTGAGTTTGCAATAAGCAGATTTTTGGTATTTATGCCTCGTAGAAGCGATAGAAGCGCGGGATTATAATTTATTTGCGTGGAGAAAATATATGGCGGAGTTTCCTTTAAAAGTCCTATTTGACTTAAAAGCAGTCCTGAAATCACCACGCGCGTGTTTAAAAACACGCTACTTTCCTTCAAAAGATTTTTTTGTCGCTCCAATCTCGCGCTAAAATTCGTAGCGTCCTTATTTGTGACAACCTCGCTATAACGCTTATAATCCTCACTTTTCGCCTCGACAATCCCCCCAATCATCGCCCCAAGCGCAGAATCATCATTGTAACTAATAATATTTTTCCCCGAGCTTTTATCTAAAAGCATCGCAATTTGCGCATCATAATCAATCCCGCCAAAGGTGATTTGCTCCATAGCGTTGTCAAAATTCTGCGGAGATTTCAGCGTGGGGATGTAAATTGGGATTTTCACTCGCCTTAAAAGCGGGAGATTTTCCTCTTTTGAAAGAATGGCAATGGCAAAGTTGAAATGCTCATTTTGCATCGCATTTAGCGCGTTTTCGATAGATTCTGCGTTTTCATCCACGCTATCAAAAACCTTAAATTTAAAGTCAATATCGCGGAACGCCAAATACGACAAAATCGTATCAATAGTCGTTGTGGAATACTTGCCAATCGTCTTTTTAGGGATTAAAAGGGCGATATTTAGCTTATCTTGCAGTGTATCAAAGCGGATTTTGTAATAAATGCCAAGCTGTTTTGTGAAATCTAGCATAATATTTTGCAGCTCTTCATCCTCAATCTCGCGGGAAAATCGCGCAATAAATGAAAAAATCTTCTTTTCCTCTGCCAAATCTTTTAGGCAGGATTTGGAGCAGGGCTCGGGATTTAGATTTATAATCTCAATTTTTGCCACAGGAATATTTGAAAAAACATTGCCCTGTGCGTAAAGTGCGCCAAAAAATACCATAAAAACTACTAAAAATCTCATTTTTTTCCTTTATCTAAAAAATCTTTTGCGACTTTGAAGTCCGCCATCGCTTCCTTTTTTAGTCGCTCATTTCGCAATAAATCGCCAATGTGAAATGTTACTATAAAATCCCTAATATTGCTTAATATTCTACCTCGCAAGTTTTCCAAACGCTCATCATTTCCTAACACAAAATGCGCCACTTCCTCGCCAAAAATCACGCAAAGTGCAGAATCTTGCGCCTTTAACTGCGTTTTGAGATAATCTCCGCAGATTTTTATGTGATTTGCATTTGGCGAAATGTGCGTGGCGCACTTTATTAGCGATAAAATATTATAAGATTCTGCGCCAAATACGCGCTTTGCGATATTCTCAATCATCTCAAAACTCGCGCTATGTGGCAAAATCGGTTTTAGCGAAATAAAACAAATTTCGGCATTATTTGCTTCGCCTGCGATTTTAGATTCTGCGCTTTTTGAGAGTTCGCAAAGGGCGCAGTTTGCGATGATTTGCGAGAGTGGCAATTTGCTTTTTTCGCTAACGATTTTTTTAGGCGGGGGGGAGTAATCATAATATTCCTCACCGCACATTTTTCGTAAATAAAGTTCCTTTAACAACTTCGCTTTTTGCGCTAACTCACTCATAAAAACCTCGCTATTTGCAATAAAAATAAACTTTTGCAACGCCATCAAATAAATCGCCATCATCCAAATTTAGCACAACTGCGGTGGATTTTGATTGCAAAGATTCTGCGTTTTTGAAAAAAATGTAGCAGTTTGCGTGGGGATTTTTCGCGGTTGCTTCAAGTGCGACATTTTGCCTAATGCGCGAGAAATATCGATATTGCAACTCCCTTACACGAAGCAAATTTGGGCGAGTTACTTTGGGCGATTTATGTGAATAAAAATTAAGATTCTGCGATAAAAAGAGCTGTGAATGGCGCGTTTTAAGCATTTCATCGCCTATATTTTGCGTGAAATCCTTTAAAATCCGCACATCGCCGTTTTTGATACTAAACTCATCATTTGCTAAATTATAAACTTTGCTATACTCAAAATTTATCGCAAACAGCGGGACAAAAAGCAAAATCACGCAGAATCTCATCACATTTTCTCCAAAATTTTGCTATGATTTTAAAAAAATTTTACTTAAAAGATAGGCGATGCAAACTCAATCAAAAATCATCATTTTAGGCAAACCAAATGTCGGCAAATCATCGCTTTTTAATCGTCTATTAAGGGACAAAATCGCCATTACAAGCGACTTTGCGGGGACTACGAGAGATATAAATATCTGCCCTTTGGAGTTGGAAAATAATGGACGCATTTTTTATATGAATCTCTGCGATACTGCGGGGCTAATGAAAAAAGCAAATGGCATTTTTAAAAATGTCAAAAAGATGATATTTGATTTTATCGATGAAGGTGATTTGATTTTGTATGTGATTAGCGCGGGGAGTGGCATAGATGAGGAAGATTTGCAAGTATTTCGTTCGCTAAAAAATGCGGTGCTAATTGTCAATAAAATAGATATTGAAAAAATCGAGCGGTGGGAATATAGCGCATTTGGCGCAAAGAAAATATTTTTTGTGTCGAGTTTGCATAATCGGGGATTGAAGCAATTAAAGGATTTTTTAGGATTCGCGCTAGGGGCAGATTCAAAGGATTCGTCATTGCGAGGGAGCGAAGCGAGCGTGGCAATCCAAGATTCTGCGAACGCAGAATCTAATGAAACAACTGCGAAAATCGCAGAATCTAATGAAAAAAATAGCGAAAATCTCGCAGATTCTGCGTTAGATTTGTCATTGCGAGCGAGCGAAGCGACCGAAGCGTCTGTGCGAAGCACCGACCCACACTTGCAAATCCAAGATTCTGCGAACGCAGAATCTAAAAAAGATTCGTCATTGCGAGGCGCACGAAGCGAAGCGAGTGCAACGAAGCAATCCAAAAAAAATAAAATGGATTGCCACGATTTGACTTCGTCAAATCTCGCAATGACGGAAATAAAAACGCTAGATTCTGCTATTTTCTCGCAAAAAGGGCTGCACCCCCGCTCCGCTCCCCCCGACTATTTAATTGTGTCCCCAAAAAGCAGCCGCTTTTTCGCTTTTAGGGGGAGAGCCTCGCTTAATCCGCTTCTAGCAAAAAATCGGCGGACGCACTACTGCGTCCTTGCTCCCGATTTTTTGCACCACGAAGCGGGCGAGATTAAGGGTGCTAACGCACAATTTTTGGATTGCCACGAAAATTCTTGCGAATTTTCTCGCAATGACGGAAAAAACGCAGAATCTAACATAGATTGCCACGATTTTGCTACGCAAAATCTCGCAATGACGGAAAACAGCGCAGAATCTCACACAGCGCACGATTCGCAAACAAACAATCGAAGTAATGGCGGTGTTGCTTTGCGTTGTTTTGATGCAGAACGAGCGAAAATAGGACTTGGGCGTCCATTGAGCGAAGTTTCATATCAAAACAACGCAAATGAATACCCCAGAACAAATTGCACGAAAAACGAATCTGCCACCATAAAAATCGGCATTATCGGACGCGTAAATGTCGGCAAATCCTCCATCCTAAACGCCCTTTTAAACAAAAATCGCTCATTAGTTAGCGAAATAGAAGGCACGACAATCGACCCTGTGAGCGATGAAATCGCACATAAAGGCAAAATCTTGCGATTCGTAGATACCGCTGGGATTCGCCGTGCATCCAAAATCGATGGCATTGAAAAATTCGCACTTTTGCGCACCAAGCGCATTTTGGAGCAAAGCGATATTGTGCTTTTGGTGTTAGATTCATCAAGCGATTTTGTCGAGTTGGACGAAAAAATCAGCGGTTTAAGTCAAAAATATCATTTAGGCATTATCATTTTGCTAAACAAATGGGACATAAAATGCGCGGAATTTAGGGCGTTGCAAACGACTATCAAGCGCAAATTTGCCTATCTATCTTACGCGCCGATTCTTACCATAAGTGCGCTAAAAATGCGCCACATTGATGAGATTAAAGAGACGATTTTGCGCGTGTGGGAGAATTTTAACCGCCGAATCCCAACCGCCGAGCTAAATGCGCACATAAAAATCGCCACGCAAAAGCACCCCATTCCAAGCGACAAAGGCAAGATTATTAAGATTTATTACGCCACGCAGGTAGATTGCGCCCCGCCTACGATTATGCTTGTGGCAAATCGCCCAAACGCCCTGCATTTCAGCTACAAGCGGTATTTGGTGAATTATTTTCGCGCGAATTTTGATTTTAGCGGAGTGCCGATTGTGATTATCGCCAAAGGGAAAAATGAAAATGCAGAATCTTGATTATAAAATCTATGTTTTGAGCTTTTTGCGCTTTTTTGATAATTGTATTTATTTATCTGCTATTTTCTCGCAAAAAGGGCTGCACCCCCCTACCCCGCTCCCCCCTACGCGCCAAAAAGCAGCCGCTTTTTCGCTTTTAGGGGGGAGTGCCTCGCATTCTCCGCTTCTAGCAAAAAATCGGCACTCGCACTACTGCTCGTTTAAAACCGATTTTTTGCACCACGAAGCGGGCGAGATTAAGGGTGCTTCGCACGGATTAGATTTTATTTTGGATTGCCACGATTCTGCTTCGCAGAATCTCGCAATGACGGAAAATATCGCAGATTCTGCGAATCGTAGAATCTCGCACGAAAACGCAAAATTTAACACAAAAATTACCCACCCCCTAACCCCCTCCGCAAGTGAGGGGGAATTTTTGGATTCAAACTCCGCAAGGGAGGGGGAACAAATCGCAGAATCTGCGCCATTTTCGCAGAATCTTGCAAACAAAGCATATAAAGGACTTTTAAAATGATTTTATTTATCGCAGGGACGGGCAGTGGCGTCGGGAAAACAACAATCGCAATGCGATTAAACGCACTTTTGATGCAGAGAGGATTTCACATTATTTCATCCAAACCCATCGAAGTCGGCGCAGAATCTGCCTCAAACACTATCGCAAAAACCATCGCAGAATCCGCCTCAAAATCCATCGCAGAATCTCCCGCAGAATCCACCTCAAAATCCATCGCAGAATCCGCCTCAAAAAATATCGCAGATTCTGCGCTTCACGCGCAAAATCAAAGTTTTCCGCTTAATGTCGATGAAATTTGCTTTTATCGTTTCAACGCCCTTGCCTCGCCATTTGTCGCGGATAAGGAAAATGCAATCGATTTAGTCGCACTAAAAGAGAAAATATTTGATTTGAAAAGGCAATGCGATATTTTAGTCGTGGAGGGTGTGGGCGGACTTTTAGTGCCGATAAAAAGGGATTATTTTGTGATTGACTTAATCAAAGATTTAGGCGCGCTGTGCGTGCTAGTTTCCACAGATAAATTAGGGTGCATAAATGAGATTTTGCTACATAACGAGGCACTAAACTCGCGTAGAATCCGCTTCATAAACGCCATAAATCTCTTTGATAAATTGAAGTTTTTCAAAGTCAGTTATCCATTTTTGAAGCACCTAAAAAATATATTTGTGTTTCAAACGCAAGAGAGCGATTTATGCGAGTTTATCGCACAAAGAGTAAAAAAAACGGAGGGAGAATATGAATACATATTATAAGAAAAAACGCTACGGCGCGTATATTTTGACGACAATTTTGGTGATGATTTTGCCATTTATCACGCTTGGGGGCAATCACATTTTTTTGCTTTCATTTGATAAGATGCAACTGCATATTTTAGGCATTTCCTTTGATATGCAGGAACTTTATGTAATGCCATTTTTGCTAATTATGCTGTTTGTGGGCATTTTTTTGCTTACCACGATGCTTGGACGCGCGTGGTGCGGGTGGGCGTGTCCGCATACGATTTTTCGCGTGATTTATAGGGATTTGATTGAGACGAAGTTGTTTAAGTTGCTAAAAAGCACGCAAAACAAACAGCAAAAGGCGGATTTAAGCACTTTTAGCGCGAAGGCAAAAAAGGCGGGGGCGATTTTTATTTGGTTTATTTTGTCTTTTATTGCGGCGTCAAACTTTTTGTGGTATTTTGTCCCGCCTAGCGACTTTTTTGCGTATTTGGCGGATTATCAAAATCATTTGGTTTTGGTGGGATTTTTATTTTGCATTACGATATTTTTGACAATCGAAATCATCTTTGTGGCGGAGAATTTCTGCATTTATATGTGCCCGTATTGCCGTGTGCAAAGCGTTCTTTATGATAATGATACAAAAACGATTATTTATGATTCCGCGCGGGGCGGGAGCGTGTATAAAGATGGCGCATTGCTTAAAAAAGCAGAGATTAGCGGAGAATGCGTGGCGTGCGATAAATGTGTGCGCGTCTGCCCCACTCACATTGACATTCGCAAAGGTTTGCAATTAGAGTGTATAAACTGCTTGGAGTGCGCCGATGCGTGCAGTAGCATAATGGATAAGTTTAAGAAAAAATCGCTAATCTCTTGGAATAGCACGAATTCTTTGGCGCAGAATCTAAAAGTGCGCTATTTTCGCGGGAAAACACTAGGATACATTGCCGTGCTTTGTGTGGCGATAATCATCGCAATAACGCTTGGCGCAGGGAAATCCACAATGCTTTTAAATATCAATCGCACCGCGCAATCTTATAAGATTTTAGAAAATGGCGCGGTGGAAAATCACTACACAATGCTTTTTCAAAACACCTCAAACCACGCGCACACTTATTATTTCAAAGTGCTTGGCGATGAAAATATCAAAATAAAGCAACCACTTGAACCTTTCAAAATTGACGCACACCAAAGCACCAAACGGCGCGTGTTTTTGATGACGGAGAAAAATCTATCAAAAAGCGATAAAAAAGACACGATAATTCCTATCAAAATTATGGCATACAGCGTGGATGATGAGAATATTAGCGTTGTGAAAGAGAGCATTTTTGTTTATCCAAAATCGCGCTAAACGCATCGCGCAAAAATTAAATGCGAAAAATATCGCACCGCTAATTCGCAGAATCTCCGCGTTGCGCGAGAAAATCGCAGAATCCACTTTGAAGTCCCCCTCCCTTGCGGAGGTTAAATCAACTTCTTCCCCCTCCCTTGCGGAGGGGGATAAAGGGGGTGGGTATAATTCTAAAATAATCGCAGAGTCTCAAATTGATTCGTCATTGCGAGGCGCACGAAGCGAAGCAAGTGCAACGAAGCAATCTATAAAATCTAACGCGAAAAATACCCACCCCCTAACCCCCTCCGCAAGGGAGGGGGAATTTTTGGATTGCCACGATTCTGCTTCGCAGAATCTCACAATAACAGAAAACAGCGCATTAGATTCTGCGAATCAAACAAAAAACGCAGAATCTAGTTTAAATTGTCATACTGAGCGAAGCGAAATATCTCAAAATAGAGATTTTTCGCCTACGGCTCAAAATGACAATTTTAATTTAGATTATTTAGATTGCCACGATTCTGCTACGCAGAATCTCGCAATGACGGAGAGCAATGCAGATTCTGCGAATCCACAAAACCAAAATTTAGATTCTGCGAATTACACCAAATTCGCAGAATCTCGCGTTCAAATCGATGACATCATTCGCGTAGATTCTGCGAATTTACGAAATTGCGAGGCAGATTCTGCGGAATTATTAGCGTTATTAAAGGACTTAAAACCTTGGCGCAAGGGACCATTTGAAGTGTGTGGCGTGGAAATCCAAAGCGAGTGGAACAGCGCGATAAAGTTTAATATCATCAAAAATCATCTAAATATCACAGGCAAGGCAGTCGCGGATATCGGGTGCAATAATGGATATTACGCATTTCGCCTGTTGCCCCTGCACCCCGCGAAAATCGTGGGTTTTGAACCGAGTGCCTTTTGCAAAATGCAGTTTGATTTGATAAATGCGTTTATAAAAAGCGAAATTTGCTTTGAGATGCTTGGGGTGGAGGATTTGGCGGAGTATGATTGCAAATTTGATTGCATTCTCTGCCTTGGGGTGCTTTATCATCGCACAAATCCGATTGATTGCCTTCGCATTTTGAAAAATGCCCTAAATAAAGGTGGCGAAATCTTTGTCGATACGCTGATAATCGAAGGGAGTGGCGAACTTGTGCTATCTCCATTAAGTTATGCTAAAATGAAAAATGTGTATTTCATCCCAAGCATTGGCGCGTTTCAAAATTGGATGCGCCGTGCGGGATTTAGGGAGATTGAGTTGCTTGAAGTGCGAAAGACTACGAGTATCGAGCAAAGGAAAACGGCGTGGAGCGGTGGGGAGAGTTTGGAGGACTTTTTGGATAAAGATGACAAAAATAAAACGATTGAAGGGTATAATGCGCCCATTCGTGCGTATTTCAAGGCAAAAATTTAAGGGGGCAAAATGAGCGAGAGCGAGATTTTAGATGAGATTAGCACGCTAAAAGTGTGCAAAAAGTTAGCGACGCATTTGTGTGGCGAGATTGTCGAGATGACGCCAAATAGCGCGGTTGTGAAGTTTTCTCCGAGCAAAGATATGATTTGCGATGAAAATATGCTAATCCACAATGGATTTTTATTTAACGCAGCGTCATTTTGCGCGATGGCAGCGGTAAATGAGGCAAATAGCGTGATAATTTATAGTAGCACGAAGTTTCTCTCGCCATTTGAGTTTGGCAACGAAATCACATTCAAAGCAAAGTCCGCCCAAAGCGATTTGAAAAAGCGGGAAGTCGCGGTGGAGGGATTTTTGTATAATCTCAAAATCTTTGAGGCGGAGTTCCACATCGCGGTGTTTGAAAAGGGACTTTTTAAGATTGATTTTAGCAAGGTGAAGTAGATTCTGCGATTCGCACTAAAAACGCAGAATCTAGCGCAGAATCTTTAAGATTTTCACCCAAATCGTAGTTTTTCGTACTCTACGGGCACTAAATAATCCTCCGTGCGAATCAAATCTTTATAAATCCCCGCTTCAAAGCCAAGCGCGAAAAGTTTATCTAACGCCACCATTTGCACTTCGCTCATTGCGATTGATTCGCCATTTGCATACATATTTAGATATGTGTTTAGCTCAGATTCGCTCACGCGCACTTTGTCCCGCAACATTGCCGATAAAACGCGCTTATTATTCACCGCCACACGCACGGCGTCCCCTAGTAATCTTTGACACTCAATCGCGCGCAGCAGTGGGATAGAGCGCAAAATCGCCATTCCGCCAAGTGGTAGTGGCAGAGATTCACGCACCAAATCCACCCATATATCCCACAAATGCGCCTCTACTTCAAGCGTTTCGCTAAAATTTAAAATCGATTCGTGGATTAGCACTCCCGCATCGACTTCGCCACAAATCACCGCATTTTCAATGTCTAAAAAATTTTTATAGATGATTTTTGCCTCTTTGTAGCGCATTTTGAAAATCATCGCATTTGTCGTGTATGCGCCACTTAATGCGACTTTGAAATTGCGCTTCAACTTCGCGCCCTTGCGTTTGACAATCTTTGGTCCATAGCCATTGCCAAAGCTCATCGCGGTATTTAACAACGCGTAATTGTCCTTTATAAAGGGATATGCGCCAAAAGAAATCGCGCTTATGGGATATTTGCACTCTAATGCGCCCTTATTTAGGCTCTCAATATCAAGGGCGACATTGCTAAATTTAATATTTTTGCTCCCCACCCACCCGTAAAATAGCGCGTAATACATAAAAATATCATCAGCATCGGGCGAATGCGCCACCATAATTTTGCTCATAAAATCTCCAAAAAAACTATAAAAAATTATTAAATTTTAACCAAAATTTGCATAGAATCCCAAAATATTTTTTAAAAAACGGAGTGAAAATATGGACAAAGAAGTAAAAATTGACAAAGAAAAGCAAAAAGCCATCGAACTTGCCCTAAAACAAGTCGATAAAGCCTTTGGCAAGGGAGCTTTGATAAGATTAGGCGACAAACAAACAGAAAAAATCGACAGCATTTCAACAGGCTCTTTGGGGCTTGACTTGGCACTTGGCATCGGCGGAATCCCGCGCGGACGCATCGTAGAAATCTATGGTCCTGAATCAAGCGGAAAGACAACCCTAAGCCTCCAAATCACCGCAGAGTGCCAAAGGCAAGGCGGAATCTGCGCTTTTATAGACGCAGAACACGCGCTTGATGTGTATTATGCTAAAAAAATGGGCGTAGATGTGGAAAATCTCTATGTATCACAGCCCGATTACGGCGAACAAGCATTAGAGATTTTAGAGACTTTAACGCGCAGTGGCGGGATTGACTTAATCGTAGTGGATTCGGTTGCCGCGCTCACACCAAAAGCAGAGATTGATGGCAATATGGGCGATGCGCATGTAGGACTTCAAGCGAGGCTTATGAGCCAAGCACTGCGCAAAATCACAGGCACTTTACACAAGATGAACACCACGGTGATTTTTATCAATCAGATTCGTATGAAAATAGGCACGATAGGCTATGGAAGCCCAGAAACCACGACAGGCGGGAACGCTTTGAAGTTTTATTCAAGTGTGCGAATCGATGTGCGCCGAATCGCTAGTCTTAAACAAAACGAACAAGCCATCGGCAACCGCGTCCGCGCAAAAGTCGTAAAAAACAAAGTCGCACCGCCATTTAGAGAAGCGGAGTTTGATATAATGTTTGGCGAGGGAATCTCACGGCTTGGGGAAATAATCGACTATGGCGTGAAATTAGACATTATCGATAAATCTGGCGCGTGGTTTAGCTATCAAGACAAAAAACTTGCGCAAGGCAAGGAAAATTCAAAGATTTTCTTAAAAGAAAATCCAAAAATCGCCGATGAAATCGAAGCAAAAATCAAAGAACAAATTGGCGCAAATGATGAAATCATCGAATTTGTCGATGAAAATGCGGACGATTCGAGCGATGAGAAGTAGAGATTCGTGGGCAGATTCGAGCGATTTTGGCGCGAATCAAAGCAGATTCACGCAAATCTAAAAATTCAAAACAAAGGACACAAAATGACTTACATTGATGATATTTTCGCAGATGAGGTGTTAGACAGCAGGGGCAATCCCACGATTCGCGTGAGCGTTACGCTAAGCGATGATACTTCGTGCAGTGCGATTGTGCCTAGTGGCGCATCTACGGGCAAAAGAGAGGCTTTGGAGTTGCGAGACGGCGACAAGGCGAGATTTAAGGGCAAGGGCGTATTAAAGGCTTGTGAAAATGTCAATACCAAAATCGCAGAGGCACTTATCGGCACTTCGCCCTTTAATCAAGGCGACATTGACAAGCTAATGCGCGAAATTGATGGCACGGAAAATTACAGCAAATTGGGCGCAAATGCGATTTTAGGCACTTCTATGGCGGTGGCAAAGGTAGCGGCAGCCACGCTCCAAATCCCGCTATATCGCTACATTGGCGGGATTAACGCAAATATTCTCCCCGCGCCTATGCTAAATATCATAAATGGCGGTAGCCACGCGGATAATAATGTGGATTTTCAAGAATATATGATTATGCCACTTGGCTTTGAATCGTTTAGAGACGCGCTCCGTGCGAGTAGCGAAGTGTATGGTGAGCTAAAAAATATCCTAAAATCAAACGGACATATCACAAGTATCGGCGATGAGGGGGGATTTGCGCCAAATCTTAAAAACAACGAAGAGCCCATCGAGCTAATCTTAAAAGCAATCAAAGGCGCGGGATACAAGGACGGAGAGCATTTTGCAATCGCGCTAGATATTGCAAGTAGCGAGTTTGTCGATGATAAATTCAACTATCGCTTAGGTGCGGAAAATCGAACCCTTACAAGTGCCGAGCTAGTAGCATACTACGAAAATCTCTGCGCGAAATATCCTATCGTATCTATCGAAGATGGATTAAGCGAGGATGATTGGGAGGGTTGGAGGATTTTGAGCGACAAACTTGGGGGCAAGATTCAGCTTGTGGGCGATGATTTGTTTGTAACAAATGAAAAAATCTTGCGTGATGGAATCACCAAAAATATCGCAAACGCCGTGCTTGTAAAGCCAAACCAAATCGGCACAATTAGCCAAACGATGAGCACCGTCCGCCTTGCCAAACGCAACAAATATAATTGCATTATGAGCCATAGAAGCGGAGAGAGCGAGGATAGCTTTATCGCGGATTTCGCTGTCGCGCTAAACACAGGCGAGATAAAGACTGGAAGCACCGCTAGAAGTGAGCGAATCGCAAAGTATAACAGGTTGCTAGAAATTGAAAATGAGTTAGATTGCCCAGAATATTTGGGATGGGAAGTGTTTGGCAAATCTTTGAAATAAAATCTATGCGAGAGATTCTGCGAATGTGGTAATTTTATGGCAGATTCTGCGATTTTGATAATTTTATGGCAGATTCTGCGAAAGTTTGTAAAATCGCAGAATCTTAATAGAATTTAGCGAAAATTTCGCAGAATCTAATATAAAAACGCAGAATCTTGCAGAAAAATCAAATAATTGCGTGGCAAAAATCGCAGAATCTAATATCGTTTCGCAGAATCTTAATCCTACCTAAACTATCAACCCCACAAAATCATCGCCCAAAAATGGCGCATTTGCGTCCTTTTGCGATAGATTCTGCGGGGGCAGTTTCCAATCGATGGCGATTTTTGGGTCTAGCGGATTTATCACGCTATCTGCTTGCTTTTCAAAAAATTCACTGCATAAATACAAAACCTCAACATCATCGCTCATCGCCTGAAATCCGTGCGCAAACCCATCTGGGATATATAAATATTTCGCATTTTCCGCACTTAAAATCACGCCAAAATATTGCAAAAATGTCGGCGAATTTTGCCGTAAATCAAGGACAACATCATAAATCGCCCCCTTCAAACAGCGGACGATTTTTGTCTCGCAAAATGGCGGAGTTTGGAAATGCAGACCGCGAATTATGCCTTTTTGCGTGGTTTGCGAGTGATTTATCTGCAAAATATTTTTATTAAATCCAATCTCCCTAAAATCATTCGCGCAAAAATATCGCTCGAAATATCCCCTTTCATCTTTTATCGGTTTTGGCGTGATTACAAAGCAGTCTTTTAGCGGTGTTGGCGTAAATTCAAAGCGACTCATTTTACGCCACCTTCGCAGAATCTAGCACAGATTCTGCATTAAAAATGTCAATCGCGGAATCTCTCGTAAAACTCGCCAGATTCTGCGCTAAAAATGCAAAATTTAAATAATTAAAACCTTTGGGGTGGCGATTATGAATTTGCATTTTGCCCCCCCCCTTCGCAGAATCTACGCTAGATTCTGCGAAAAGCGCATTTACCTCGCTAATAATTTCATCCTTAATATTCCACGCGCCAATCCAAATAAAATCAGGGCGCATTTTTTTCAGCGCGGATTTATCCAAAACTTTTATATGCGAGCCGGGCAGCAAAAGATTTTGCTTGTGCGGATTAGAATCCACCACAAAAGAAATCAAATCATCTTTTATCCCGCAAAAATTTAGCAAAGTATTACCCTTTGCTGTCGCGCCAAATCCTGCTATGCGTTTGTTTTGAGACTTTATTTTAAGCAAAAGTGATAAAAAATCAAACTTTATTTTATTGGCATTTTTTTGCAGATTTTGATACCCAAGCGCAGAATCTAAATGCGCTTTTTTCTCATCCAAAAGGACTTTTTTGATATTTTTGCTTTGCGCTATATTTTGCTTTGAGGCATAAATGCGCAAACTCCCGCCGTGCGTGTTTATCTCATCCACATCATAAATATAAAGTCCCTCCCTCGCGAACAAATCCATAATCGAATGCAAACTATAATAATAAAAATGCTCGTGATAAATGGTGTCAAATTGATTGTATTTGATAAGATTTAGAATATGCGGAAATTCAAAATTTGCCACGCCACCATCTTTTAGCGCGATTTTAACCCCTCGCACAAAATCGCGAATTTGCGGAATGTGAGCGATGACATTATTCCCAATAATCAAATCCGCCTTTGGCAAATCCTCCGCTAACTTCGCGCTAAAAAAATCACAAATAATTTTTATGCCCTTTTTTCGTGCCGCATTTGCCGTCCCCAAAGTTGGTTCAACGCCGATATTTGGAATATTTAGCGCATTAAAAAATTGCAATAAATATCCATCATTTGCCGCAATCTCAATGACTTGCGAGTGAGCCCCCAAATGCAATTTTTCTGCAATCATCTCTGCGTAATTTTTCGCGTGCGCCACCCATAATTTCGAATACGAACTAAAATAAACATAGTTTTTTGAAAAAATCTCTTTTGCATTTTTATACTCTGGAACCTGCACCAAAAGGCACTTTTCGCACAAAAATACATTTAAGCGATAAAACATCTCTTGCGTTTCGCGCGGGTTTAAAAATGAATTTGATGGCGGGGAAAATCCCAAGTCCAAAATCTCTAATGCTAACTTTTCGCCACAATTTTTGCACTTCATTTTGCACCCCCTATTTGCGCGCTAAACTCATTTGCTAGCGCAGAATCTAGCGGGAGATAAAACTTATCCATCAATTTATGGATTATTTTTTCATCTAAATTTTCAAAATCTATTTTTTGCAAAATCTCAATTATTTCATTTGAAAATCGCTTTTTAACGCACTTTGCAGGATTGCCAATAATAATGCTATATGGTTCAAAACTCCCACGCACCACACTTCTCGCCCCAACAATGCAACCCTTTGGCACTTTCGCCCCAGAGCAAATCAGCGCATCTATTCCAATCCAAACATCATCGCCGATGACAATCTCGCCTTTTGTGGTGTTTTGCTCGTCTTTATCGCTAAAATATGCGTAAAATGGGTAGGTTGAAAAATTATTCATATAATGCCCCCCCCCGATAGGAATTTCACCCCACTTGCAATCGAGCAAAAACTCCCAATCCGCACTTTTGCTTTATCATTGCCGTAATCAAGCACATTTATCGCGCCATAAGTCGCATTTCCAATTGCGACATTTTTGAGATTGAAAATAGAAGCGGGAAAAGTGAAATTATGCGTATTTTGCGAACGGAACTCTTTTTTGAACCTCTCAAAAGCGAGTTTATTTGTGAGTTTATTTATAAGCGACTTTATCATCTTACGCCGCCTTTTGAAACGCAGAATCTACATTTTGTGGATTTATTTTAGATTCTGCGAAGTGGAGATTTTCGCAGAATCTAGCGTAGATTCTGCGATTTTTGGAAGAGATGAAGATTATTTGGACGAAATTATATTCTGCCCCCCCCCCCCTATTTGCGATAAAATCAAAAATGCTTTGGATGATAAAATCTAACTCATCTTTGCCAAGCGCGGGATAAACGCCTATCCAAAAACTATCCTTGCTGATTTTATTTGTATTTTTCAAATCGCCAATAACGCGGTAATCCACCCCTTCTTTTAGCGCATCAAACGCAGGATGAAGTAGCATATTCCCGCCAAAAAGATTGCGCGTTTGGATATTTCTGCCCTCTAAAAATTCCGTAATTTCATTACGAGAAAACTTCGCACCATCCCTCAAAGTCAGCATAAATCCAAACCAACTTGGAGTGGCACTCTGCTCTACTTTTGGCAAGTGGAAAATCTCGCTTAGAGATTGCAGATTCTGCGATAGGTATGCGTGATTTTCCCTTCTCTTTGCGACAAATAAATCCAACTTTTGGAGTTGCGCTACACCGATTGCCGCTTGCATTTCAGTCGCCTTTAAGTTGTAACCAAAATGCGAATAAATATATTTATGGTCATATCCAAATGGCAGTTTGCCTTGCATCTGCGAAAATCTCGCACCGCAAGTATTATCTTTGCCACCCTCACACCAGCAGTCTCGCCCCCAATCTCTAATGCTTAGGGCGATTTTTTTAAGCAAGGGATTATTTGTATAAACCGCCCCGCCCTCGCCCATTGTGATATGATGCGCAGGATAAAAACTAGAAGTGCCAATATCGCCAAAACTTCCCGTCATTTTCCCATCAAACTTCGCACCCAGCGCATCGCAATTATCCTCAATCAACCAAAGATTATGCTTATCGCAAAAATCTTTAATCGCTTTTAAATTAAAAGGATTTCCCAAAGTGTGCGCGATAAAAATCGCCTTTGTTTTAGGTGACAGCGCAGAATCTAGCGTATCCACGCAAATATTCCCACTCTCCAACTCCACATCCAAAAACACAGGCACAGCACCAAACTGCACAATCGGCGCAATTGTCGTGGGAAATCCCGCTGCCAGCGATATAACCTCATCGCCTCTTTTTATCGCCCTATCTTTTAGCAAAGGCGAAGTTAGCGTGGAGAATGCCAGCAAATTCGCACTTGAACCAGAATTCACAAGCAAGGCGAAATTCACCCCCAAATATTTTGCGAGTGCCATCTCAAACTCTCGCGCATACCTACTTGCCGTAAGCCAAAAGTCTAATGCAGAATCTACCAAATTCACCATTTCTTTTTCGTCAAACACTCGCCCAGCGTAATTTATGCGATTTCCAGCGATAAATTTACCATCGTTTTTGTGCGCCAAATGGTAATATTCTGCGACTTTTCGCAGAATCTCTTGCTTTAATTGCTTCATTTTGCCCCCTTAAATTTTTGTAAAATTATATAGAAATTTTATTCCAATGCAAATTCTTTAAATTTATCGCCCCTATCGGCATAAGATTTGAATTGGTCTAAACTCGCACACGCTGGGCTTAAAAGGCAGATTTGATTTTGCGTGTCGTTAAATTCGCGCTTGATTTTTGCAACGGCATTTTGCAAATCGCCACAAACCTCGCATTTTAGGCACGATTCATCGCATAGCTCTTTGATATGATTTTCACACGCGCCGATTGCAAAGACTTTGGTGCGGTATCGTTGCAAAGTTTTCGCTAACGGCGCAAGACTCACGCCCTTATTATCGCCTCCCAAAATTAGAAAAATAAATTTATCAGCGTAGATTTTCAACGCTTCAAGCGCTGCCGAAATATTCGTAGCCTTGCTGTCATCGACAAAAACGCGCCCTTTTGCGTCCAAAAATTCCTCCACTTTATGCGCGTCAATCTTAAAACTATTCATCAAATCATAGTCGATTTTGCCCGTGAATAGCGATAAAATCGCAAGTGAGAGAATGCTATCCAACAAAAACGCGCCCTTAAAATGCACTCTATTTGCTTCAATCCCAAAGAGATTCGCCAAAGATTCGGCACTATCATAAAGATAGAGTTTGCCCTTAAATGCCTTTGCTTGGGGCGATTTCGCGTAAATTTGTGGGATAATCGCGCTTGAATCCGCACCCATCATCGTTAGCGGTTTTAGCTTGGAGGCGACATAAGATTCAAAGTCCCCGTGCCACGAAATATGGTCAGGCGCGATAGGCAAAAGCGCGTAAATATCGGGCTTTGAGAGATTTGTATAGTGGAGCATAAATGAGCTAGTTTCTAGCGCCCAAAGGGGCGCGTTGCAGTCCATTTCGCAAAGCGGAGTGCCGATATTGCCCCCGCTTTGCGCCCCAAAATCACGCAAAAGCAAAGCGCACATTTGCGTAGTGGTGGTTTTGCCGTTTGTCCCGCTAATCCACACGCTTTTTGGCATTGTGGGCGCGAAAAAATCGTATTCGCTGATGAGATTTGGGGCGTTTTTCGCGAGAGCGTGAAATGGCGGTATGCCCGGGGAGATAATTGATAGCGTAGATTCGCGCTCATTTGGCGATAGATTCGCAATCTCACCGCTTGGCAAAAGTCGATTCCCAAACGAATCGTGCGAAATTTTCTCAAATTTATCATCATAAATATCGCAAAGAACGCCCCTTTGCGCCAAAAATTTGCTTAAAGAGCGCATTATTTTGCCATATCCCAAAAGATTCACACGCCTAAAATCCCTATAAAAAGCCAAAATCTTATCCACGCGAATCTCCCAAAAATCTAGCGGATTTTCAAACTCAAAAGCGCGAGTAGATTGCTTAATAACGCGATTATCCAAAAGCGAATGATGATTTTATTTTCGCTCCACCCTTTGACTTCAAAGTGATGATGGATGGGCGACATTAGAAAAATGCGCTTTTTACGCACTTTGTAGCTCCCCACTTGCAAAATCACGCTCAAAGTCTCCACTACAAAAATAAAGCAAGTAAAAATTAGCAAAATCTCATTATTTGTCACAATCCCCATATATGCGATAAATCCGCCGATTGCCAAGCTCCCGCTATCGCCCATAAACACCTGCGCAGGGTAGCAGTTATACCACAAAAAGCCAAAGAGTGCGCCCAAAAGTGCCGATGAGACGATGAAAAGCTCCCCTGCGCCGATGATTTTTGGCAAGAACAAATACGAGCTAAAAACGGCATTACCCGCTAGCCACACAAAAATACTCAAAGTCGTAATGGCAAAAATGCTAGGCATAGTGGCAAGTCCGTCCAATCCATCTGTGATATTTACCGCGTTACTCGTGCTTACAAGCACCACAGCCCAAAAAACTATCGCAAAATAGCCCATATCAAAGATTGGATTTTTGAGAAATGGCACATATAAATGCGTGTTATGATTTGCCAAAAATAAAATTAGCGCAAGGGCTAGTGACAAAAGCAAAAGTGCGACAAACTTCGCGCGTGAGGTTAATCCCGCGTTGCTTTTTTGGGTGATTTTGGTGTAGTCATCTTTCATACCGACTATGCAAAAAAGTCCCATTGTGAAAATGCCAAGCGCGACATAAACATTCACAAAATCCGCACAAAGCAAAGTTACAAAAATACTCACGCCGACAAATACCACACCGCCCATCGTGGGGGTATTTGCTTTTATTTTGTGAATGGGGAGTGCGTTTGAGATGGGCTGAGAAGCGCACTTCAACTTCGCCCACGCAATAAACTTTGGATACAAAATGACACACAGCAAAAACGCCACGATAAAGGCAATCCCAGCGCGAAATGAGAGATATTGAAAAATATTTATGCCAAAAACGGCGTAGAGTTGATAAAGCATTGTAACCCTTAAAGTGATTTGTAATAAAATTTAGAGCATAATTATAACTAAAATTTTAAGGATTAAAAATGCAAAAAAAAGTAGTTTTGGTAATCACAGATGGCATAGGATACAACGAATCTACCGAGTGGAACGCCTTTGCAAACGCAAAAAAACCCACTTATGATTGGCTCTTTGCAAATGCGCCATACTCTATGCTATGCTCTTTTGGCGAGGAAATCGGGCTACCACAGGGACAAATGGGCAATAGCGAAGTGGGGCATATGTGTATGGGCGCGGGGCGGGTGCTGTATCAGGATTTGGTGAAAATCACACGCGCATTAGATTCAGGCGAACTCGCGCAAAATGCGACATTATTAGACTTTGCCAAAGATTTGAGCGTGGTGCATTTGTGCGGATTAGCAAGTGATGGCGGGGTGCATTCGCATATTTCGCATTTGCTAGGATTAGCGCAAATCTTAGAGGCGATGGGCAAAAAAGTGTGGATTCACGCAATCACCGATGGGCGCGACATTCCGCCACTCTCTGCACCAAAATTTATAGAGCAGATTTTGAGTGCCGAATCAGAGCGTGTGAAACTTGCCACAATCTGTGGGCGATTCTACGCAATGGATAGGGATAATCGCTGGGAGCGCGTAAAAGTGGCTTATGAGACTATTGCAAATGGCGCAAATGGCACAAATCTAACGCCGTTGCAATATATTGATTCGCAATTCAAACAAAACATAACGGACGAATTTATAAACCCCGCTAGTTTTGGCGAGTTTGGCGGGATTAAAAATGGCGAGGGCTTTATATTTAGCAATTTTCGTAGCGATAGGGCGAGGGAGATTATCCGCGCTTTGGGTGAATCTAATTTTAGCGAGTTTGAGCGGACAAAAAAGGACATAAAAATCCTTTGTATGTGCGAATATGACGCGAAATTCCCCTATCCCGTGCTTTTCCCAAAAGAAAATGTAAATGAAACTTTGGCGCAAATCATTAGTGAGAATAATCTCACGCAATCCCACATCGCAGAGACGGAGAAATACGCACACGTAACATTCTTTTTCAATGGTGGGCGCGAGGAAGCGTTGCGTGGCGAAAAACGCGAACTAATCCCATCGCCAAAGGTTAAAACATATGATTTACAGCCAGAAATGAGCGCGGAGGCGGTGTGTGATGCGGTATTAGCCGCGATGAAAAATAAAAGCGATTTTATCGTGGTAAATTTTGCAAATGGCGATATGGTGGGGCATACGGGCAATTATGAAGCGTGTATAAAGGCTGTGGAGGCGGTGGATATGGAGCTAGGGCGTATTTTGGAGTGCGCAAAGTGCGAGGATTACGCGGTGATTATCACAAGCGACCACGGGAATTGCGAAAAAATGAAAGATGAAAATGGCAAAATTCTCACAAATCACACGGTGGGATTCGTGTGGTGCTTTGTGGTGGATAGTAGCGTGGAGCGCGTGAAAGACGGCGGACTTAACAATGTCGCACCAAGTGTGTTGAAGTTGATGGGATTGGAAGCCCCGAAAGCTATGTCGGAGCCGCTATTTTAGGCTTTGCGTTTTGGTAATTTGTGTTTTGGATAATTATTTGAATTGTTTAAATTTTTTTAGATTCTGCGTTTTTTGTAATTGAGAGATTCTGCGATTTTAATATAGATTCTGCAATTTTATGCGAGATTCTGCAATTTTCACACGATTCGCAGAATCTAAAATAATCCGTCATTGCGAGGCACGAAGTGCCGAAGCAATCCACAAATTTTTGCGATAGCAAAAATGATAAAAATCAATCGTGCGAAGCACCCAAAACTCGCCCGCTTCGTGGTGCAAAAAATCGGGAGCAAACGAGCAGTAGTGCGAGTGCCGATTTTTTGCTAGAAGCGGATAAGCGAGGCACTCCCCTAAAAGCGAAAAAGCGGCTGCTTTTTGGGAACACAATTTAAATGAAGTCGGGGGGAGCGGGAGCGGGGTGCAGCCCTTTTGCGAAAAAGAAACTAGCGAATTTAATCCAAAAAACGGCGAAAATATCGCAGATTCTGCGAATGAAACGAAAATCGCAGAATCTCGCATAAAAACGCAGAATCTGTTTTGCTTCGTCATTGCGAGGCACGAAGTGCCGAAGCAATCCAAAAAAATAATAATATGGATTGCCACGAAGTCGCCACAAGTGCGACTTCTCGCAATGACAAAAAAAAGCAGAAAATCGCAGAATCTAACAAACAAAACGGCGAAAATATCGCAGATTCTGCGTTTCAAACAAAAATTACAGAATCTCGCAATGACGGATTTTACGCTAGATTCTGCGAATCAAACACAATTCGCAGAATCTCGCCTTAAACTCGCAGAATCTCTTTTAATTTTTGAGATATTTCGACTTTTTCAAAGTCTCAATATGACAATTTAAGATTTTCGCAGAATCCCCAAAATTTTCGCAGAATCTAAATAGAGATTCCGCTTCGCGCTTCACTCAAAATAACAAAATAAAATCGCAGAATCTCCGCTAGATTCTGCGTTTAGCACCTATTTTACAATCTTTCCATCAATCTTTTGATAATTGTATGGTTTGCTATTTTTGTCAAACTCTAATGCGCTTTTTGGTGGATTGCCGTTGATTTCGGCGTGCTCATAGTAGCGAGTTCCAGCTTTTTTGCCATTGACATCGACTTTATAGCGAATATCGCCCGGATTTAGCTTTTGAATCTCTTCAAATGTCGCCTCGCTTGGTTTATAAGCGATATTGTATTGTTTTGCGATGAGTGCAAGTTGAGTTTGCCCTTGACGCGCCATTTCGACTGCTTGAAGTAGCATTCTACTAGCTTCGCGTGGATTGTGGAAACCTGTTGAGTTTTCCGCACCCACGAAGTCGCCTCTCATTTGTCCTCTTCTATGCAATTCAAGCACATCTTTCAAAATCGCATTGATTTGCTCATCGTTTTTGCCTTGTTTGCCTAACTCATCTCGGATTTTCTTAATATCCCAAATTAGGCTAACTGTCGCATATTCTGCACTTCGCAAGTCAAACGCCACAGACTTTTGAATATCGCTAATCTGCGCTTTTAGGTATTCCTCGCTTTGATTGTGGCAAGTTTTACACGCGCTATTTACATCAAACAAAGGCGAAGTTATATTGTGCTGTGTAACCTTTTTTGCGCCTTTGCGAATGTAAGGCATATGGCAATCCGCGCACGATACGCCATTTGCAGCGTGGATACTTCCGCTATACATTTCGTATTCGGGGTGCTGGATTTTTAGCATAGGTGCTTTGGTGATTTTGTGCGACCAATCGAATTTAAACGCCTTGCCACCCTCCAAATTGCGAACTTTGTCGTAGTGAGTGTCAAACATTTCAATTCTAAATGGTTTGCCTTTTTCCCACGCGCTCCAAGGATAGATTAGCTCCAATCCTGCGACTTCGATTTCGGTAGGTTTGTTGCCATCTCTCCACGAATCAAACTCATCGTAGGTTTTTTGAGTGCCATTCCACCATTTTTTGCTTGAATCTTGTGCGATTGATTCGCCCATAACTTTGACTTTTGTCCCTGTGGGTTTGAAATAATACTCTACGTGGCATTGTGCGCACACTAGCGTTCTCATCTCATTTCTATCTGCCTTTACGCCTTGCACTGCGTCTTTTTCATAGCCACGAAGCACGAGTGAGTTTATCAACGCTTGACGGCTGATTCGCAAAGTCATATCGCTAGGATTGTGGCAATCTGCGCAGGTTACGCCCATTCTCTTGCCTCCGTGTGGTCCGCTGTGCTCAACGCTATTTTCAGCTATGCCATTTACCGCTGGGATAGTTTTAATCATAGTCCAATATTTTGTCGAGTTAAACGCCACCCAATCGCCCTTTGCGGTATTTTTGAGAAGCCAAGGCGACCATCCGCTATGGCAGTTCATACACGCCGTAGGCTGTCCGCCAAATCCCGCAAATCCGTGCGCGTTTAAGAAGTCTTTGTTATTTCGCGCTGTATCCATTTGGTCAACTTGAATCCAAAAGTGCCCCCGCTCTTCGTTTGCGTCAATGCTAAATGGATATCCCGCCCAAAGTTGCGTTAGCTGCGGATAGCGAATGAGTTTGCTATACGCTAGATTCCCGCCAAATGTCGTATCTTTTGGCTTTTCTTTTTCGACAATCAAATACATATCCAAATAATCTGGATAGTTTTTGCCCCAAAAGTCAAATGTGGGATTATCATCGCTAATCTCTACAACGCCTTTTTGCGCCACCGCCAATTCCTCCGCCTTTTTCCCGCCAATGCTAGAAGCTAGCATTACCAACGCCACACCGATAATCACCGCAATCACCAGCACCGCTGGTAAAGTGTAAGATTTTTTCATCTTTATTCTCCCTTAATTTTAGAAATTTCTCAAATGCCCAACATTCTTGTGGCACGAAACACAACTAAGCGCATTGTCATAATTATGGACTTTTGCCGTAGTCGGATTCACGACATTACTTGCCAAAGACGCGTGGCAGCGGATACAATTATCCTGAACCACGACTTTTGTCTTTTTAGTAGGCGTGAAATGTGTCGGCAAGTCCTTCAAAGTGAAGGCATAAGCGTGATTAAAGCCACTTTGGGCTTTCATACTCCATTTTGCAACAAAGCCTTCAGGGATATGACAATCACTACACGAAGCGCGGTTTTTGTGGCTACCAACGCTCCAATCCTTATAAACCTCATTCATCACATGGCAGTTATTACACGCACTCGAATCATCGCTAAAATACGAAAATCCGTCTCCATACCAAAATGTGAATGCTCCCGCACCAAAGACAAATCCGATGGCGATAATAACCGCAAGTGTGAGAATGGGACTTTTGTCATTATGATTTTTCAAAAACTCCCCCTAATTTTTAAAAAATTTGCAAAAATGCGGGGCGATTTTAGCACACTTTGAAAACAAAAAATTTGACTTAAATCAAAAAAATGAAGATTTTATTAAGAAATTTTATTTAGATTCTGCGAATCGACAAAAAATCTAGTGAATCCCCCTCCCGTGCGGAGGGGGATTAAGGGGGTGGGTAAAATTTTTATCCAAATTCGCCGAATCTATCCGCAAAATCCACTATAATTTCAAACACAAAATATTTCAAAAGGATAGAAAATGAGAAGCGACATTATTAAAAAAGGATACTTGCGCGCGGGTAATCGTGCCTTGCTAAGAGCGTGTGGCGTTAGTGAAAGCGACTTTGAGAAGCCATTTATCGGCGTTGCAAATAGCTATATTGACATAATCCCGGGGCATTTTTTCTTAAATGAATACGGCAAAATAGTAAAAGATGAAATCCGCAAAAATGGCTGTGTGCCCTTTGAATTTAACACAATCGGCGTTGATGATGGCATAGCGATGGGGCATAGCGGTATGCTCTACTCGCTCCCAAGTCGCGAGATAATCGCCGATAGCATTGAGACGATGATGAATGCCCACGCGCTTGATGCGATGATTTGCCTACCAAACTGCGATAAAATCGTGCCCGGTATGCTTATGGGCGCGCTTCGTGTGAATGTGCCGACAATCTTTGTAAGTGGCGGACCGATGAAATCAGGCAAGTTAGATTCAGGGCGAGCAATCAATCTAAACTCCGTATTTGAGGCGGTTGGCGAATATGCAAGTGGCAAAATCAAAGACACCGAACTTTATGAAATCGAGTGCAAGGCGTGTCCTAGCGGGGGTAGTTGTAGCGGTATGTTTACTGCAAACTCGATGAATACGCTGTGTGAAGCGATGGGCATCGCATTAAGTGGCAATGGGACGATTTTAGCACTCACAAAAGAGCGCGAAGAGCTCTTACGCAAGGCGGCACGGCGGATTTGCGAAATCGCGCTAGATTCTGCGAAGTGCGAAGCATTTAAGATTCGCAATATTATAAACGAAAATGCCATCCATAACGCATTTGTCGTGGATATGGCGATGGGCGGGAGCACAAATACGATTTTGCATATCCTTGCCATCGCAAGGGAGGCGGGGGTGAAATTTGACTTGCGAAATATTAACGAAATCACTTCAAAAGTCGCGCACATCGCTAAAATCGCCCCTGCGATAGAGACGATTCACATAGAAGATATACATCGCGCAGGTGGCGTGAATGCCGTGATGAGCGAAGTGGCAAGGCGGGGCGATATTTTACGCACGCACGCACTTACAATCACAGGCGAGACTTTGGGTGAGCGCATAAAGGGCGCGGAGATTTTAGATACAAGCATAATCCACCGCAACGAAAATGCCTACTCGCAGGTGGGCGGACTAAAAATAATGTTTGGCAACTTGGCAACGCAAGGCGCGGTGCTAAAAGTCGCCGCCATCGCAGAATCTATGAAAGAGTTCGAAGGCAAAGCGGTGGTTTTCAACTCGCAAGATGAAGCGATAAAGGGCATTTCAGGGGGTAAAGTAAAGGCGGGGGATGTCGTAGTTTTGCGCTATGAAGGACCAAAGGGCGGACCGGGTATGCAAGAAATGCTCTCCCCCACAAGTCTAATTATGGGAATGGGACTTGGCGAATCTGTCGCACTCATCACCGATGGGCGATTTAGCGGGGCGACACGGGGCGCGTGTATCGGGCATATAAGTCCCGAAGCGGCGGAGGGCGGACTAATCGCGCTTGTGGAGGATGGCGATAAGATTCGCATATCTGTGGCAAATGGGAGCGTGGATTTGCTAATAGATTCTGCAATCATTGAAGCGCGAAAAAAGGCGTGGAAGCCGATTCAAAAGGTGATAGATTCAAGGTGGTTAAGACGATATGCAAAGATGGTTAGCAACGCTGCAAATGGCGCAGTGCTAGATTTAGATGGACTTGGAAAGTGAGAGATTTTTGGGATTTATTTTTTAGATTTTGCGTTAGTAGAATTGTGGTAATCTAAATCACAGAATTTAGCGTGTTTGTTTTTTTTGTCATATTGAGACTTTGTAAAAGTCGAAATATCTCAAAAAATAGAGATTTTTCGCTTCGCTCAAAATGACAAAAAATTCACAGAATCTGCCACTTTATTGCAAAATCCACGCATAGATTCTGCGAATCAATAAAAAATATTTGACTTAAAATATCAATAAATGGCAAAATCCAAAAATCGCGCTAGATTCTGCGAACCGCACTCAATTTCGCGCAGAATCTAGCACAATCTCACAAAAAGGACAAAAAATGAATGCAATCGAATTTAATTTCTACGCAACGCTCGTGTGTATGGTAATCGTGCTGATTTTGGGGCGATTTATCATTAGCAAAGTCAAAGCATTAAGCGATTATAATATCCCCGAACCTGTGGTGGGCGGGATTATCGCGGCGTTGCTGATTTTGTGCGTGTATAAATTTTTAGGGACGGAGTTGAAGTTTGATAACTCGCTAAAAGACCCGCTAATGCTTGCATTTTTCACATCTGTGGGGTTAAGTGCGGACTTTGCTTCGCTTAAAAAAGGGGGCAAGTTGCTAGGCGTGTTTCTCTTTTTTGTGTGCGGATTACTAATCTTGCAAAATGTCGTGGGCGTGGGAGCAGCCACCGCAATGGGCGTAAATCCGCTAATTGGCTTGCTTGGCGGCTCTATCACGATGACAGGCGGACACGGCACAGGCGCGGCGTGGGCGGATGTTTTCAAGGCAGCACCGCATAATTTTAGCGCGGCGACAGAAGTGGCGATGGCGTGTGCGACTTTTGGACTTGTGATGGGCGGACTAATCGGCGGTCCTGTGGCGCGATTTTTGGTAAAGCACTACAAACTCAAAACGCCCGGCAAAGAGCATAATAATGACGACCCGCACGGGTTTGAAGCCCCCACAAAAGAGCGACTAATCACAGCGGAGAGTTTTATTGAATCGCTTGCTTTGATTGCCATTTGTTTGCTTGTCGGCACACTTTTGAAGGGATTAGAAAAGTCCTACATTGCGGGGTTAAATCTACCGACTTTTGTTTATTGCCTATTTTGCGGGGTGGTGTTGCGAAATATTTTAAGTGCGCTAAAAATCCATCAGGTATTCGACCGCGAAGTTGCGGTGATTGGCAATGTGAGCTTGTCGCTATTCTTGGCGTTTGCGATGATGACGATAAATCTATGGGAGCTAGTCGCACTCGCACTGCCGATGCTTGTGATTTTAGGACTGCAAACGGCGATGATGATTGCGTGGGCGATATTTGTCACATTTAGATTCTGCGGGAGGGACTATGATGCGGCGGTTTTGGCGGCGGGGCACTGCGGATTTGGCTTGGGCGCGACACCAACGGCGATGGTAAATATGCAGACGGTCACTTCGCATTATGGACCTAGTCACATTGCATTTATCATCGTCCCGCTTGTTGGGGCGTTTTTCATCGATATCATTAACGCACTTGTGATTCAAGGGGCGCTAGGGGTGTTTTTTTAGATTCTGCGAATTTCTGCGCGAGATTCTGCGATTCGCAGAATCGTGGCAATTTATTATTTTTTTTGGATTTGCAAGTGTGGGTCGGTGCTTCGCACAGACGCTTCGTTGTTTTCGCTTCGCTCAAACTGCCTCGCAATGACGGAGTTTTTTTGAGATTCTTCGCTCGTTTCACTCGCGCAAGAATGACAAAGTTTGCGGGAGATTCTGCGAATAGATTCTGCGTTTTATGCGAAAATCGCAGAATCTACCACAAAAAAAGCACATAAAAAAGCACGAAAATCGCAGAATCTAATAGCTTTTAGATTTAAAAATACATTATTTATCACCCGTTTTAAGCGTTAAAAACACACAAAAATCAACCTTTGATATCGTATGATATTCGTTATCTAGCAGAATTTTTGCGCTGTTTGTATCGCTAAAATTTTTGCATTTTTTTATGTCGTATTCCATTTTATATGGGGATTTTAAATGCCAAAACGCGCTTTGATTCCACCCCCATCCCTCCGTCATCAGTATGGGAATAATCCTACTAGCGACTTTATGCCGCTCTACAAGCCTTTTTGCCACAGGCGCATAGCCTATATTGCCTTTGATAAAAACCATCGCTTTGTTAGAATCTAACCCCACTTTTAGCAAATCATTAAGCGCGAGATTTGCCCTAAATGCCATCCATTCTTGCTGTTTGGCTAGGGCATTTCCATAGGCGTTTGCAAAGGCGATGCAGATATATCCAAGCAATATTATGCAGATTTTGGAGAGAATTTTTAGTGCGGTGGATTTGGGTAATGTAAATGCGCTTAAAAGTAGCAACGCCACAAATGCGCCGATACCATTAAAAGAGCGTGGCACGAATAATGGCTTTACCAATACCAAATATAATCCATACGACAAGCACAAACAAACGATTAAAAATAGCATAGTAGCCAAAAAATACCACACACTTTTTTTATTTGCAAGTATAGCGATGATAAATACCACGCAAACAATGCACGAAAAAACAAAAAAGATTGACGCACTTTTCACAAAATCGCTATGTAATATTTGAAAATAATGAGTTAAATTTTTTATTAGTCCAATATGCAATTCTCTTAATGGCAACATAGAGCTACTTACATAATCATCAACTTCTCTCACCACAAAAACCTTGTAAATACCCGCAGAGACAATCAAAATCACAGCACTTAAAAGCAGAAATTTTACAGCTTCCTTGATGCTCATATCGCCACGCACAACGGCATTAAACGCGATAAATAACGCTAGTAATATATACACGCTATTTGCCCCCTGATACGAGCAAAGCATAAGCAAAAGACTCGCAACTCCAATAATGCAAAATGGCAAATTATGCCTTCTAAACACAAACGGCAAACACACACAAAAAACCGCAAAAGACATATTTAGCGCGTCAAACTTATAGCTCATATTTTCCAAAAAATACGGACTAAGCCCTAGTGGTAGCAATGCCATCATCCCAAAATAGCTAAATTTTTTCGCGCCATCCAAAATATACAAAATCATCATAGACGAAAGCACCATTAGCGCAATGCCAATCATCTGATAAATAGGCGAAATATCCACAATAGAGCCAATTCCTAGCGTTTGTGCCAAAAATGTCGCCATAAATCTAGAAAAATAATTCCAATCCGCTCCCCAAATACTGCGCCCCCAATCATCGATATAATAAACATCGCCCCGCAGTAGCGCAAATAGCGCGATAAAATATAGCAAAAATCCAAATATAAAAACGCCCTTAAAATTAGCTGTGGCGAGAAAATCTCGAATTTGCCCTTTGCACTGCGAGGTGTGCGAAAAAATATCGCAAACGCCATTAGCGATAAAATCGCAACATAATACTTCGCAATGCTTTTTATAAGCGGGTTAAAGCTGATTTTATATTCGACAACGCCGATAGATTCTGCGTTTTGCGTGAGTTTTGCCAAATCCTGCGTAGAATCTACCCAAATTCTAATGTTTTTCGTGCGGAGATTCTGCGTTTTGCCTGCGATTTCCGCACTCCAAGAAATTCGCAGAATCTCCACACTTGAAATGCGCTTTGAGCGAAGCAAGGGGGCGAATTTTGGCGCGTTTATGATGAAATGATATGAGAAAATTTCGCCATTTTTTGTGGCGTTTTTTAGCACTAAATCCGCTTTGAAAATCTCGCTCTTTGTGGATAAATTTAGCACAAATGCAAATGCGATACCCAAAAATGCGATGGCACTTAAAACGCAAAATATGACTTTTAGCGGAGATTTTATAAAAGAGGGATTTGACTTATAACCTTTGCGCCCCCCCCCCAAGCGTGTGTTAGTGGATTTTTCATTTTGTGTCCTTTTGAGATTTAAAAGCGCGAATTATAGCAAAAAATCGCGCTTGTGAAACTGAAATTATTTTGCTTTAAAGCGCAAAGTCGCCTATATGCTTTAAAAATCGCTTTATTGCTTTTAGATTCTGTAAATTTTGGATTTGCGAAATATCAAGCGAATCGCCAAAGACAAAAATCGCACAGAGCGCGATTAGTGGCGTTAGGATACAAATTAAGATGATTTTTTCAGCAATGCTCCCCGTGCGAAAACGCAAAAATTGTGGCAACAGCACGGCTTTTTTGCGCGAGAGCGGGAAAAAATAATGTGGGATTCCGCTAATTGTCAGCATATCGCCTATTTGGTGCAAAAAAATCCCATAACTTAGCGCAAAAAAGCAAGGTGTGATAATTTCGTGCGCCAAAATCGCGCCCACCACCACAAAAATCAGCGGAAAAATCAAAAAATGCGTAAATCCTCTATGTGAAAAACTAATGCTAAAAATCCGCGAGATGAGCGGAAACTTCCTGCCGATGAAACTTTTTGGCTCATCAATATCGGGGAGCAAAGAGCCTAGTAAGATTAGCGGAAGCAAAAGGGTTAAATAAAATTCTTTTGCGATGCCACATTTTTGGGCTAGTGGATAGGCGCAAACACCGCCAATTAGTCCTAGCGAAATGTGGCTTTTGGCTAGCAAAATATCGCCTTTGAATCGCCTAAATATCGTAAATTTATAGATTGCCACGATTTTGCTGTCGCAAAATCTCGCAATGACAAAATTTCACAGATTCTGCGATTTTGGTAGAGATTCGCAGAATCTATCGCAGAATCTCGCAATGACGGACAACCCACCCCCTTAATCCCCCTCCGCACGGGAGGGGGAGAATAAAAAAGCCCCTCCCCTTGCGGGAGGGGTTGGGGTGGGGTTAATCTCCGCAAGGGAGGGGGAGATTTTTGATTCGCGCATTTTGCGTTAGATTCGCGCCAAAATTTCACTAAAAGCACCTGATTTTTATCTCTTTTACAGATTCATCTTTGAAATTATCGATTGTGCGCTCAATCTCTGCCTCCGCGCCCACTTTTAAGTCCAAATCGCTAACGATGACTTTATAGTCGGGGTTTAGCGGGAATTTGTTTTTGACATAGAGATTGAAGTGGCATTTTTTTAGCGCGGTTTTGCCGACATTTTTTAGTGTGCCGTGCAAATAAAAGCTGTCGATATAAGTGAGCTTTTTTGAGCCACCATCGGCGAATGCAACTTTGTTGATAAAGTTATCCAAAATAAGAATATTAAAAAATGGTAGCGCGAAAAATAGCAAAACGCATAGCCCAAAAATCGCCCATTTTGCCCCGCCACGCAGTAAAAATCCAAGCATTAAAATGACGATAAAGGCAAAAAATAGCGCGATTCCTACAAAAAAATCCCAAAATCCTACTTGTGGTAGCTCAAATCCCACGATGAACGCCTTTTTTAGCGATTTTGTCGGCTGTTTTTTTCATCGATTCCACTTGTGCCAAATCGCCGTTTTAGCTCGTCCATCACGCGATTTGGCGATATGTCGCAATAGCTTAATCCCACTAGCAAGTGATAAATCAAATCTGCGGATTCGTAAATAACAGATTGCGCGGGAGTTTGGGGGAGGTTGCTATGTTTGTCATTTTGAGCCGTAGGCGAAAAATCTCTATTTTTTTGAGATTCTTCGCTTTGATCAGAATGACAAACATTGTCGCTTTGAATCGCTTTGGATTCGCGCGAATTTACCCGCCCCCTTTGTCCCCCTCCGCAAGGGAGGGGGAGAGTCTGGTTTTTATCCTCCGCAAGGGATGGACAATCATCTTGTTCCCCTCCCCTTGCGGGAGGGGTTAGGGGTGGGGTATTTTTTGATTCGCGCAAAAAATCCTTTATTGCAAAGCATACTTCGCCACTCTCTTCGATGATTTTTTTGCAAATCGCATTTTGTCCTTTGGCGTAAAGTTTCGCAGTGTAGGATTTATCGGGCGATTCAAACTTGCGCTCTTGCAAAGCGTGATAGAGATTATCGATGATATGATAGGGATTTTTTGGCGAATCTAACGCAACTTCGCGCAAATCCTGCGAATCTATTGCCAAATCCTCCAAATCCACTTTTTTAAAAAAACAGCTGACATTGCCCGTATGACAGGCGAATCCCTTTTGATTCACGCAAAACAAAATCGCATCATTATCGCAATCAATGTAAATTTCGCTAATTTTTTGCGTATTGCCACTCTCTTCGCCCTTTTGCCAAATGCGATTTTTGGAGCGTGAAAAATAATGCGCTATGCCCTTTTGTAGCGACAAGCGCAACGATTCGGCGTTGCTATATGCAAGCATTAGAACTTCTTTTGTGTGCGAATCTTGCGCGATTGTGGGGATTAGTGGCGATTTATTCCACGCGATTTTATCTAAAATTGCTTCGATTTTTGCGCTAGATTCGCGTTCAAAATCTGCTTTGCCATTCATAGATTTGCCCCCGCAGATTCGCCCATTTTACGCCCTTATCACGCCTTTATCGCAAATCTACTCGCCACTTGCTGCCGTGCTTCGCTGTTTGCTTTTAGAATCCACCCAAATATTTGGCACAGCACCGCCGGGCGTTAAAAATATCTGTGCGTTTGTATTTTCGCGCAGTGCTTCGTTAAACTTCGCTTGGGTTTCGATTTGGCGTAAGTTTAGTAGCTGATTTGTGAGACTTGCGCCGATTGCGCGGTTTGCCTTGCTTTGCGCTTGTGCTTCGATAGTGATGGCATCTGCCGCACCTTGCGCCTTTGTGCGATTGACATCTGCCTCCCCTTTTGCCAAAGTGACGGCTTTTTCTGCCTCCATTTTTGCTTGCTCGACTTCATAGCGTTTGCGCTCGGCTTCCTGCCTTGCGACTTGGACTTTTTCGATTTGCTCTCTTATATTTTGTGGCAAAACGATTTCACGCAACTGCACCGAATCAAGTCGCACGGGCTGATTTTTAAACTTCATAATTTCGGTTTCGATATTTGTGCTGATTAGATTTGCGATATCATTGCGCTTTACGGGCAATTCTTCCGCTGTGTAGCGTCCTATCACGCTTCGCACGACATCAAGCACAACAGGATTTATGATTTTTTGCTCCCACGATAAGCCATACTCGGCAATCGTTTGTGGCGCAGTGGTGGCGTTTAGCTGATATTGGACGGTTAGCTCGATTGATACGGTTAGCCCGCGACTATCCATTACGCTTATTGCATCATTGCGTAAAATGCCCTGCTCGCGGTTTATAGCGGCACTCTCCGTGCGTGAAAAGTCGATTTTCCTCACACGCGTATCGACAATGATGACATTTTGAATCCACGGGATAAAGAAATGCAGTCCCGCTTGAAGTGGCGTAAAGTCGTATTTTCCCGCAGTGGATTTAATCCCCACTTGCCCAGAGCTGACAATCACAAATGGCTTTGCGATGATAAAGATAAACACAAGCACAACCGCCACGATAATGCCTGTAAGCGTCTTGCCATTTGGCATATCGGGCATATTTATTTTGGGCGGTTTGAAAGAGTTGCCACCGCTTTTTTTGTTGTCGTCATCTTTGTTGTCGCCTCCGCCGTTATTGTTTGGCTTGTTATTATTAGCGTTTTTGCGCTTTAAATGTTCGTTTAAATCAATAGGCATAATTTCTCCTTTGTTTAGTCAATGTAAGTCAAAAAGTCCGCATACTTGGCATTTTTGCCTTGTGCGACTTCAAAAAATGCGTTTTGCAAGTCTTTTGTGATTTTGCCACGCTTACCACTGCCGATTTGCCTAAAATCTAACTCACGAATCGGCGTAATCTCCGCTGCCGTCCCTGTGAGAAATGCCTCATCAGCGATATAAAATTCATCACGCGTGATTCTGCGCTCAACGACTTTATAGCCCAAATCCTTTGCGATTCGCACTACCGAATCTTGCGTGATTGATTCTAATGAATTATCGTGTGGCGGGGTGATTAGCTCTCCATCTCTTACAATAAACACGCACTCACCTGTGCCCTCAGCTACGAATCCATTGTCATCTAACATTAATGCTTCATCAAAGCCACATTCAACCGCCTCAAACTTCGCCATTTGCGAGTTTAGGTAGTTTGCAGACGCCTTTGCTTTGCCCATCAGCGATTTGATAGAGTTTCGCACAAAAGAGCTAGTTTTCACGCGAATCCCATTTTCAATGCCCTCTTCGCCCAAATACGCGCCCCAATTCCACGCGGCAATCATCATATTTACAGGGCATTTTTTATGATAAATCCCCATAACGCCGTATCCCAAGTAAATCAGCGGACGAATATAGACATTGTCCTTAAAGCAATCTTTGTTTGCGCGAAGCACTTCAATATGCGCGTTTTTGGTGGTTTCAAAGCTGTATGGCGTATTTAGTAGCAAGATTTTTGCAGAATCTAGAAGCCGTTTTGTGTGGCAATCTAGCCTAAAAATCGCTAGTCCCTTATCTGTCCTATATGCTCTAACGCCCTCAAATGCGGCGTTTCCATAATGCAAACTATGTGTAAGCAAATGCGTGGTGGCTTTTTCCCACTCTAACAATTTGCCATCACTCCAAATAAATTTTGATTCTTCCATTTTTTACTCCGTTTTTAAAATTTTGCGATTTTAGCGAAATATGCCTTAATTGCCTATAATTTCTCTAACGCCCTTGCTATTTGGGGGCGATAAAAATCCATCTTTTTCTAGCGATTCGATGATACTTGCAGCCTTGTTGAATCCCACGCCAAGCCCCCTTTGCAGGTAGCTAATGGAGGTTTTGCCACTTTGCAAAATGATTTCTTTGGCGCGTTCTTTATAATCGCCCTCACTGCTTATTTGCGTAGGTTGTGGCGCACCGATAGGCTCTTTTTGCTCTAATGAGAAAAATTCATCGTATTGCACTTCTTGTTGCGCTTTTAAAAACTCTACAATGCGCTCAATTTCGCGCTCATCATTGTATGGCGCGTGTAGTCGCACGATATTATTTGTCTTTGAAAAAAGCAAATCGCCCCGTCCAAGCAATGCCTCCGCGCCCGTCTCATCTAAAATGACTTTTGAATCGATTTTAGAGCCCACGCGATAGCTGATTTTGGATGGCAAATTGCCTTTGATTAGCCCCGTTACGACATTCACCGTTGGGCGTTGAGTAGCGATTATTAGGTGAATCCCACTAGCACGGGCTTTTCCAGCTAGTGAAATCAAAAACTGCTCTGCCTCACGCCCTCCCATTATCATCAAATCCGCAAATTCATCGATGATTATGACAATATAGGGCAGTTTTTCTTCGCCATTTGCCTCTGCAACTTCATTGTAGCCTACAATCGTCTTAACCTTTGCCTTATCCATTAGCTCGTAGCGGCGATTCATCTCTTCAACCGCCTTGCTTAAAGCAATAATTGCCTTTTTTGGGTCGGTGATTATAGGCGTCAGCAAATGCGGAATGTCCTTGTAAAGCCCAAATTCAAGGAATTTTGGGTCAATCATAATAAATCGCAAATCCTTTGGCGTGTGGCGATAAAGTAGCGACAAAATCATCGCATTTATGCCGACACTTTTCCCACTGCCCGTAGTCCCAGCGATTAGCAAATGTGGCAACTTCGCCAAATCCTCAATCACAGGATTGCCAATCACATCTTTGCCAAGCGCAATGGGGAGATTTGCAGTTGCGTTGCGATATTCATCACTCTCAAAAATCTCACGCAGATAAATTGTCTGAATTTTATTATTTGGAATCTCAATGCCAACTACATCTTTGCCCGGTATCGGGGCTTGAATGCGAATGCTTGTCGCCTTTAATGCCATCGACAAGTCATCTTGCAGATTTTGAATGCGCGAAACCTTCACATTTGGCGCGGGGCGAAACTCAAAAGTCGTAACCACAGGACCGCTATAAGTGCGCACAATGTCGCCCTCAATCTTAAAAACGCGCAGTTTGTTGAAAAGATTTTGGACTTTTATGTCAATCTCGCTGTCATCAATGTCGATTTTTTGCGCGAGTGGCGGAGAAAGTAAATCTAGCGGTGGTAATTGAAATCCGTCTATTATCGCAGAATCTGCGTTCGATAAATCCGCAGAATCCGCCATTTTCGCAGAATATCGCGTGATTTGATTGTCATTCTGAGGGAGCGAAGCGACCGAAGAATCTCTTTGAGATACTTCGCTACGCTCAATATGACAATTTGGCGCAAAATCTACCGCAGATTCTGCGTTTGTAGCAAAGTCAAAGAAATCATCGCCAAACTCATCTTTTGCCTCAACTTCATCCGTTTGATTTTGCGCCATTTGCGTATTTTGAAATTCTCGCACCGCAGAATCTGCCGTGATTTTATTGTCATTTTGAGATTGCGTAGCAATCGAAAAATCTCTATTTTGTTGAGATATTTCGCTTCGCTCAATATGACAATTCGGCGTAGATTCTGCGTTTATTTCGGCAAAATTGCGCGAGATGACGCTATCTTGCAAGATGGGCGGGGTAAAATCAGTCGCTTCTTGCGTGAAATTCGCATTTTTCACAATGGCAATATTTGGCGCAGAATCTGCATTTGGTAAAATCGCAGAATCCGCCCCTTTCGCAGAATCTCGCACGAAAATCGCAGAATCTTTGGGGGTATTAAACCCACCCCCTAAATCCCCCTCCGCACGGGAGGGGGACATTTTGCGCGAATCTTCCGCAGTGGAGGGGGACATAGAGAAAGCCCCTCCCCTTGCGGGAGGGGTTTGGGGTGGGGTATTCTCCGCAAAGTAAAGGGAGGATTTTTCCGCAGAATCTACCGCAGATTCTGCGTTTATTTCAGTAAAATTTCGCGCTAGATTCTGCGAAATATTAAGATTCTGCGTTTCAGTAAAATTTTGCGCTAGATTCTGCGTTTCAGCAACATTTTGCGCCAAATCTCGCTCAAAATCCGCATTTGACTTAATTGGCGTGATTGATTTTATGTCGCCTAAATTTTGGCGCATTTTTGCGATTTTTAGTCGCTCTTCGAGTTTCTTTTGTGCGCGTGTTAGGGAGTTATTGATTTCATTCAACTCATCAATGTCCTCTGTGGCGTCAATGATATTATTATCGCCCAAAATATCATCGTAAAGTGCCTTAATCTTGGGAAATTCAATGTCGTAATTATCGATTTTATCGACAATCTCGATGCTGTGCGTCCGTCCATCATCGAAATTCTGCGTGTAGTCGGCATTTGGCGTGTAGATAATTTCATTATTGCTTTGCGCGAGGTTGCTAATGATATTTGGAGTGGCGTTTGGCGCGGTGGAGTGGGCGAATTTAAAATCGCTATTTTTTGGCGTAGATTCTGCGATTTTCACAGATTCTGCGAAATTGTCATTTTTTGGCGCAGATTCTGCGATTTTCACAGATTCTGCGAAATTTTGTGGTTCAGATTCTGCGATATGAAGGTTACTTAAATCGACTTTTGGCACGGGATTTTGCGTAGAATACAAAGTGCGAAGTGGCGTAGATTGCGAAGCAAAATCGTGTATTTTCGCAGAATCTATCGCATTTTCCCTCGCAGAATCTACGAAATTCGCAGAATCTTTGGGGGTATTAAACCCACCCCCTAAATCCCCCTCCGCAAGGGAGGGGGACATTTTGCGCGAATCCTCCGCAGGGGAGGGGGACATTTTGCGCGAATCCTCCGCAGGGGAGGGGGAATATTCAAGGTTTGGATTGCCACGATTTTGCAAAGCAGAATCTCGCAATGACGAATTGTTTGCAGATTCTGCGATTTGAGGTTTTTCGATTTGAGATTCTTGCGCAAAGTCTCGCTTTGGCAGTGGCACTCGCTTGGGAATTTCATTTATTTCCACTGCAAATTCGCTTTTAGATTCTGCACTAAAATCATTCGCAGAATCTAACGCAGAATCTGCCGATAAATTCCTGCTTTGGGGCGTTTGATTTTGCTCTATATATTCTTTCACATTTTCGATATTGTCCGCCAAATGCGCGCGTTTCGCCTCCGCCTCATCTGCAAACTCTCTCTCAATCAACTCATCATCGCTCAAATTCCGCAATCTCGCGCGTTCCTCATCCTCGCGCAGTCGCTTGATTATGGGACTATTTTCGTTTATTTTTTTATTCGCAGGTTTATTCGCAGGACGGAAAGTCTCTTGCTCGCGTGCTTCGGGACTTTCAATGCTTTGTTTTATTAGTTTTATTCGCTCTTCTAATTCCATTTCATATTTTCCAAAATTGATAAAAAATTATCGCGAATTATAGCATATAATTTTTTTTATGTTAAAATTATCGTTTTTTGGAGGGATTTTATGGAATGCGTGAGTTTGGAAGAGTTTTTGAAAAATAAAGGCAAGTTTAGCACCGCGACAATCGTAAAGCAGGGCGATGATGAAGTTTGCATTGCGCTAAATAATGAGGATGATTTACTTGCATTAGTTATCCCCAAATTCGCCCAATCTCCCGCAAAGTCCGCAGAATCTACCCCAAAAAAACCCGCGGATAAAAAATAATGCACGGCAGAATCGTTCAATATTCCCACTCCACAGGCGTGGGCATCATCATAAATAATCACAAAAAGTTATTTGATTTCAAACTCATAAATTGGCACGATAAAACGCGAATCCCTGAGATAAATCTACTCGTTGAATTCAAATGCGATGAGGATAATTTAAGCGTGCTGTCGGTGAAAAGTAGCAATTATCAAGAGTTTGGCAAAGATAGCATTATAAAAGAGGCGGATTTTTGGAAAACGCTCACCGATGATGAGTTAGAGCGCGTGGAACTTGGCGTGTTTGAGGACTTAATCGCCAAAGTTTGCAAAGAGACAAATTATGAAAATTTAAGCGAAATCAAACCAAGCATTTCGATTGAGAACTTTTTAGAATACCACTTCGAGGCGGAAAATCATATCATCCAAATCGCGCTAAAACTCCCCACAGGCGGATATGAGCTATTGGACTATCGCATTTTGACGCGATTTTTAATGCGGACTTTGGACTCGCTAATCTACACCGAAAAGCGCATCACAAAGGACACTTTTTCGCAGTATTTGGAGATTTACAGCAAATTGCAATATTTTGTGACGCCATTTTATAAAGCAAGTCAAGATTCTGCGAAAATCTACGCCGAAGTGTTTTTAAATCAACAGCTTTATTTCACCGCCGCAAAGCGAAAGTTGCTTAACACAAAGGATGACTTATTGCGCGTGGAAAGTCGATTGCGGATGAGTAGAAGTCAGATTTTAAGCAATGAGCAGAAGTTATCAAACGCACAAAATAAACAGCAAAACGAAGTGCGAGAGCGATTAGAAAAATTAAGGGCGCAGTTTGCCGAGCTTGGCGAGGAAAAAGTGAGATTGACGAAGCTAAAAGAAAAATTAAGCGAAATGATTGACGCCTTTCAAACGCGCTATGAGGCGAACTTCGCAAAGCAGTTTAACGCAAAAAAAGAGCAGATTTTTGAGCAAATCAAACTCGCCCTAAACACCACAATCACTTCGCTAGACAACAAAATGTGGGATTTGGCGATGAAAAGCGAGCCGATTAAAAATCACTATTTTAAGTTAGATACGAATTATTCCTTTTGCATTTTGGCGTTTGTGTTGCAATATCTAAAAATGCTCGATAGCGCGAAGCTAAATGATAATGATAGGATTTTGCACTCATATATCATCCGCTACCGCGAGCGGCGAAGCAAAAATATTTTAATCATCTCAAATAATGATAGAATTAAAAATAAACTTAAAATCAAGCTTTTCAGCGCATATAAGGACTTTTCCATCACCGCTATTGAGAAAAAAATGGAGTATGAAATCATCATCGCAAATCAGCACTTTGACTTTGTGATAATCGATGATGAGTTAGAGGACGGCAATGCGATGGAAATGATACTCTTTGGCAAAAGCAAAAAGCACAACAAAAACGCAAAGTTTGTTATGTATAAAATTCCAAAAATTATTTAGCAGAGGTGGTAAATGCAGAGGTGGCAAATAAAAGTTTGGTTTGAAATTTTTATGCTTATCTTTATGCTCGCCCCCCCCCCGATAATCGCTGAGGAATTGCGAAGTATTTGCACTGCAGACTCGCGGTGTGAAATCAAAGATTCCAAATCTCTTATCACAAATCACGGCACTTTCACTTTAAAAGGGGTAGAATCCTACGAATACGGCATTTACATCCAAGCAATTATCGATGATTTCACAAACTACGGCAGCATTATTACCTACAATCAATCCCAGCAAATCGGCACATATTCCTTCTCCATCCAAGACGGGCAAACCATCAAAAATCTCACAAACTACGGCACAATCTCTGGTGGCATAAGTTTCTCAAACTCAAATGGCAAAACGATGACGATAAATAACTACGGCACTATGGGCGGAGTAAGTGCGACAAGCAACGCCACAATCATCGTAAATAACTACGGAACGATAAATCTGCTTGAAGGCAAATATCACTTTAAAAGCGTCAATCTCACAATACAAAATTATGCAATAAAAATCACGGAAGATTCTGCGAAATTTAACGCATTTAGCGGGACTTCAAATGGCACAAACGGCAAAATCGACAATTCGCATTTGGTGCTAGAAAATGGCAGTGTTAAATTTGCCGAAAATGGAAAGTTGATTTTGGACTTTGGAGGGGATTTTGAGTTTGGCGCGGGATATTTGTTTGAAAAATTAGTCGTTGATACAAGTGGCACAAATAAGCTGCCTGTGGATATTTCGCGCCTAACTGCGAAAGATGATATTTTTGAAATCGCACAAAGTGGGAAGCATTTTATCGTCACTCCAAAACCGCAAAATAGCGCAGTTGCGCGACTTTACAGCGCAAATATCCGCACGATGAATAATTTTTCGATGATGACTAGCGCGATGATTTTCCCACGAAAATTTGGCAAATCGCAGAATCTCGCGCAAACTCCGCAAAATTCACAAAGCCCGCAAAAACGCACGATTCGCAGAATCAAACGCACTTCGCAATTAGATTCTGCGAATTCTCCGTCATTGCGAGAATCTGCGTTAGCAGATTCGTGGCAATCCACAAATGCAAACGAATACGCAAATCTCAAACAAAACGAAACATTTTTCTACAAAAACGCAGAATCTAACGCACAACTCGCCCAATCCACCGCAAACGCCCCGCGCGGAAGTATTTTGGATGAGAAATCGGGGTTGCGTAGGCGCGAGCGAGGAAATAGAACTAGTGGTTCATTGACGAAGCGAGTGCCAAGTCTCCCCGATTTATCGCCAAAAGACACCGCGCGAAACTACCACTTCATTTTCACGCCCTTCATCAATCACAACTCTTTCGCACAGGCAGGAAACTATGCATTAAGCGGATTTGATTATGGTTTCATCACCGCATTTAGCGTGACACTCGCAGAATCTCATTCGTTAGGCGCACACTTCGCCCTAACTTACGGCACATTACGCGACAAGCACGATAAAGATTTGGCAGTCAAAAATCTAAATTTATTCGGCGGACTGCATTATAAAATCGACTTGCCTTTTGCGCTATTTTTAAAGGCACGCTGGGATTTCTACCACTTTTCAAACGACTTAAAAACGCAATTTTTGGATAGCGTAAAACCGCAAAATTTGGGATTTGGCGCAAATTTAACTTTTGGCAAAACCTTTGATTTTCGCACAGGCGGGGCGCTTTCAATCGAAGCAGGATTTGACTACAAAGCACTAAAATCGCAACAAATCAAAGCAGATTCTGCGATTTACCAAAACGCGCTTTTTAACCTAATCTACGGCGATTTGGGGATTTCGTATGCGAATTATTTTGGCGGATTTGGAGTGAATTTTGGCGTAGGCGCGAAGTTCAATCTCGCCCCAAAACTCGCCAAAAGCAAGGTTTTAGTGCGGAGTCAAAACTTCGATTTTGCCATTGATAGCGACAAAATTTTAGGTTACGCAAACGCGGGAATTTCGTATCTTTTGGAGGCGCAAAACTTCGATATGGAGTTTGGAGTGCAGTATTTTGGGGGATTTGGCGACAGGGGAATCTCAAACGGCGGCGGA